>JAEDMB010000049.1 GCA_016303235.1 Oscillospiraceae bacterium | reverse complement strand
GAAACTATAAGCATAACAATCATACGTCTTTCGGGATTCATTTTTGTTTTGAAAAGCTTTCCTTTGAATAAGTCTCCGAACATTGCAAAAAATTCCTTTATCAATGCCCAGATTTCCGTTCTGAATGCAAGAACTGTTGCAAGAAGTGTTCCGAGATGAAGTATTGCCGAGAAAAAAAGTCCGGAGCTGTCCTCTGATTTGCCGAAATAGTGCTGATAAAGTGCAAGATGTCCGGAGCTTGATACCGGCAGGAACTCCGTAAGCCCCTGAATAATGCCCTGAATAACTGCGTCCAAAAATTCCATAATAATCCTCCGTAAAAAAATAGATTACTAATCAGGATAACGCTTTTCAGAATTTTCAATCATTTCATAAAGGCACTCAACAGCATCGCTTAATCCGCCGAGTCTGTCTATAAGACCGATTTCAACGGCATCTTTTCCCTCAACAACACTTCCGATATCCATAACAAGTTCCTTAGTATTCATAAGGAGCTTTCTGAAAGTTTTTTCAGATATATGGCTGTTTGAAATCACAAAATTAACTATTCTGTCCTGCATTTTTTCAAAATATGAAAGTGTCTGCGGAACTCCGAGAACAGTTCCGTTCATTCTCACGGGGTGAATAGTCATAGACGCTGACGGAACTATAAACGAACATTTTGCACTGACGGCGAGAGGTACTCCTATTGAATGGCCTCCGCCGACTACAAGAGAAACAGTAGGGGTTTTCATACCGGCAATAAGCTCCGCAATGGCAAGACCTGCCTCAACGTCACCGCCGACAGTATTCAGTATAATTATAAGTCCCTCAATGCTCCTGTCCTGTTCGATTGCAACAAGTGCAGGAATAATATGTTCATATTTGGTAGTTTTATTCTGTGAGGAAAGAATATAATGCCCCTCAACCTGACCTATTATATTAAGGCAGTGTATAAGATGCTTTGAATTCTGAGAAATAACCTCGCCCATTTTTTCGATAAGCTCCGCCTCATCATTACGCTGTTCAGCCTTGCTCTGTGAATCTTCATTATTCTGATTTTCATCGGGCATAGTAAAAAAGCCCTGATTATCCTGATTTGATTTCATATATATCTCCGTTTCTGAATAATATTTTCTTTCAGAATTAATTATGCGGAAAAACAGATGATATATACATTTTATTATAAACTTTTTTTTTCTTAAAGTCAATAAAAATTATCGGGATTTTTTGTGGACAAAACAAATTTTACATGCTATAATTAAAGAAGTAAAATAATCGGAGGTTTGTTTTTATGAAACTTAAAAAATTTATATATATAATACCATGTATTCTTATTGCGGAATCTCTTACAGCTCCGTCAATGAATACAAATGCTTCAGGAAATCCCGTTCTTAAGCTAAGGGCAAACGGTCAGGAAAAATATACGGCTCTTGCCGGTGAAACCGTTCATATATCATACGAAATATCGGGCGGAAGTGAATGGAGTACATCTGGAGTACATTTCAATTACGATGCAAGGCTTATTCCCGACGGTGAGGGTGACGGAATTATATATTATTCAGACGGCGATGCAGTAAATGAAATGATTATGCTTAATGTATACTCAAGAACCGGTGAGGATATAAATAATAATATTGTAACGAATAATCCCGATGTTCCTGATATATCTCCTTACGTTTCACGTCAGCAGAACTGCATATTTGTTACAACCTTTTCCTGTACAAATTCAGGGAAAGACGGCACTGTCATAGAAATAAATATGACTGTTCCCGAAGATGCACAGGCAGGCGATGAATATAAATGTAATTTCTGGTTTCTTGATACTGACCAGTTCACCGACTGCGAACAGGATTTATCAATGCAGGAATACGCCTTCAGCAATTATCAGGACTGTTCAATAGTTGTAGGTCTTTCGCCTACTCTCAGGGGCGATGCAAATAATGATAACTCTGTTGATATTGCCGATGTTGTAGCAATAGCGTCATATGTAAGTGATTCCGAAACAAATCAGCTTTCCGAACAGGGAATTGCAAATGCTGATGTACATGCAAGCGGTAACGGAATAAACGCAAATGATGCACTTGCCGTTCAGCAGTATATTGCAGATATTCTGACTGAATTATAAAAAATTTAAAAGGAGAATTTAAAAATGTCCAAATTTAAAGCAAGATTTCATCTTCCCGATTTTACGCACCACGCAAAAATAAAAAATATGCCGGAATATCGTGACGAAGCACGTTTTATGTTTCTTCATAATCTCGAACGCAACGGCATCGGCTGATTTTTTTCAGGAGATGAAAAAAAATGAATCTTCTTCACTTAAAATACGCAGTCGAAATAGACCGCACAAAATCAATAAGCAAGGCTGCCGAAAGCCTTTATATGGGACAGCCTAATTTAAGCCGTGCTATCAAGGAACTTGAAGAAAATCTCGGCATAAAAATATTCCGCCGTACCTCAAAGGGAATTATCACTACTCCCGAGGGCGAGGAATTTCTCGAGTATGCAAGAAAAATTACTTCACAGGTTGAAGAACTTGAAAATGTCTACAAAAAAGGAAAAAAAGGCAGGCAGAAATTATCCGTATGCGTTCCGAGAGCAAGCTATATTTCATATGCCCTTGCTGAATTTTCCAGAAAAATCAACCGTGACCTGCCTGCAACTATATTCTATAAGGAAACAAATTCAATGCAGACTATCAACAGCCTTATAACAAATGAATGTAATCTCGGAATTATACGCTTTCAGGCTCTTTTTGATAAATATTTCAAGGCTCTTTTCAATGAAAAAAAACTCGCTCACGAAACTATAACGGAATTTAATTATGTTCTTATAACTTCAAAGGACAGCCCTCTTGCACAAATGGACGATATAACTTTTGAAAATCTTTCAGACTATATCGAAATAACACATTCCGATTCATATGTGCCGTCACTTCCGCAGACTGATGTGATGAAAGCAGAATTTTCCGAAAATGTCGACAAGAGAATTTTTCTCTTTGAACGTGCAAGCCAGTTTGTCGTACTTGAAAATGACCCCAATACTTTTATGTGGGTATCCCCCATACCTCAGCCACTTCTTGACAAGCATCATCTTGTACAGATACAGTGCAAGTCAAATTCAAGAATGTACAAAGATGTTCTGGTATACAGAAAAGGCTATAAGCTTACTGCTCCCGAACGTGAATTTATGGAACAGGTATATAAAGCTAAAAAGAAATATCAGGAAACGTGAACTCTCCCCCACCTACGCTCGTTACACTCGCTAAGAGGTGGGGGCTTCGTAAGAAGATTAGCATTTAAGTTTCCACCTGAAAATCAGGCAACCCTTATTCTTACAGGCGTATCCACTTCGCCACTACTGTATAGAGTATCTAAACTCACAACACTACTTTTTCTTAGAATATTCAATGCACCGTTTACATCTGCATTCAGAAGTTTTTCATTTGCAGTTCTATACAGACCACGCTTCACACGTTTTCCACTAAAATCATATTTCTGTGGATTGTCCGCATTGTATACAGGAATTAAATCTTTATCCCAGAAAGAAGCCTTTGAAGTATAGCTTTCTTCCTGTTTCACAAAAGCAATTCCATTCAGTTCACAAAGGTATTCAAGTTTAGAACGTAATTTTCCAAACGGAATATTGACGAAATTCTGATTGTTTTGTCTGCCAATGTCAGTATTTCGCTGAAATGTTTCATTGTAACCGACAACAAGTGTTCCGATATTATGAGCAATACAATAATCGATGATTTTCTTTGCTGTCTTACTCATATAATCATTGACTTGTCTATTTCTCTTGTCTGCTAAAATTTTCTGACGGTTTGTTGTTTTTTTATGAAAGCCTTGCTTGTCTTTTATGCTTTGCAGTCTTGAATTTTCCTTGTTAAACCACTGGTTAACAGATTTCAGCCTTTTACCGTCAATAATGAAACTTCTGCCATTACTTGATACTGCTGTGACAAGATTATTCACTCCTAAATCCAAAGCAAGTGCATTGTTTTGATTAAGATTTCTCTGAATATATTCAGCTTCATAAGTATACTGAATTTCAAAGAACCTTGCTTTTAATTTTGGAATAATTCTGATTTCCTTGATTTTTTTATCAGCAAGTATCGGTGGTATTCTGATTTCAACAGGTTTATGTGTTTTCTTGAATGTGTTGGAATATGGCAGAATTAGTTTGTTTCCATTCAGTCTGACAAATCCTATTACAAGAGTTGTGAAGCCATCTTTCGGCATATAGTGTGGCAATTTACAATCTCTAAAAGAATATTTACCTTTTTTAGCAAGTTTCAGCAGTCCGAAAAAACTTTTGAATGCTCCATCAACTTCTTTCAATATCTGCTGTGCCATATTGGAATTAAGCATTTTATAATTTGGACTGTCTTTCAACAGAGCATAATTTTTTTCATATTTGAGATATTCGCCTTCTGTGAAGTAATACTGACGAACATTATAGATTGCTTCATTAGCAAGGTTTTTCGCTGTATGGCACAATTCTCTCAAAATATTGTATTCTTCTTTTGAAAGATGTTTCACTTGTTGTTTTACTGTAAGATACATAGTTTTTCTCCTTTCTCTCATATTCAGGATATTTCCTGTGTATCTATTATAGCATATGTTTTACTGATTGTCAATGTTTTTAGTAAAAAATCGGCATTCATCCCCCACTTTCGCTCACCTCGTTCGCTTAGAAGTTGGGGTATCCTGCCGAAATTTAGATAAAAGGACGGTTTTTCTTCTGAACCGTCCTTTTTGTCCGTAACAGTTTATCAGAATCATGAATATAATAAAAGTGTACAGATTATACTGTGCGGAAAGGAGCTTTCATTATGAATTTCAACCTGTTTGATGACCTTGATGACAGGGTTGTATATAATAGAAATGTGCGTTCTGATATACCGGATAATATGCGTATGAATCCGGATACTTCTTCTGCAGATGCTGAAAATATAATCATTCCGGAAAATACTGACAGCAATAATATATCAGCTTTTCCCGAAAATACTCCTCTTGCTATGGCTTATGTACCTTTTCAGCAATGGGGAAAGGTTTACGATTCACGTGAAGGATTCCATAAGGGAACTCTTTTCCCCGATTTGGATTTCCCTTTTATGAGAGGAGGCGGTCAGGGTGAATGAACGTGATGAACTTATGATGAAAATTCAGCATTACGATTTCGCACTTAAGGAACTTAATCTCTATCTTGATACCCACCCGAATTGTCGCCGTGCTTTGGCTTTGTTCAACAAGTATAAAAAACTTAAATCAGATGCCGAAAAGGAATTTAATGATTTGTATGGCCCTCTTACTCCGATTCAGAATAACAGTGCTAATCATTGGCACTGGGTCAGTGACCCGTGGCCCTGGGAAAGGAGCTGATTTATTATGTGGATTTATGATAAAAAACTTCAATATCCCGTAAATATTAAAAATACCAATCCTAAGCTTGCAAAGATAATTATTTCACAGCTCGGAGGTCCTGACGGTGAACTGGCAGCATCTTTGAGATACCTTAATCAGAGATATACTATGCCGTCAGATAAGGTAAAGGGACTTCTGACCGACATAGGAACTGAAGAACTTGCACATGTGGAAATGATTTCAGCAATTATATATCAGCTTACAAAAAATCTTACTCCGGAACAGATTAAGGAAAGCGGATTTGACACATATTTTGTTGACCATACAGAGGGAATATATCCGGTATCGGCATCGGGAGTTCCTTTTACAGCATCTTATTTCGGAGTCAAGGGAGATGCTATAACGGATTTAACAGAGAATATGGCAGCGGAACAGAAAGCCAGAACAACTTATGATAATATACTTCGCCTTGCCGATGACCCCGATGTGCGTGACCCTATAAAATTCCTCCGTGAGCGTGAAATAGTACATTTCCAGCGTTTCGGTGAAGCACTCAGAATAATTCAGGATAATCTCAACCCGAAAAATTTCTATGCCTGCAATCCGTCATTTGACAAAAATTGCGGAAAAAGAAGATAATTTTATATATCCGCCCTCGCAGATACGGGGGCGTTTTTTTGTGCAACAGAAAAAAATTATTGAAAAACGATAAAAACATATTGACAAATAATAATATATATGATATAATACGGATAACATAAATAAAGGGGTGCTGTTATGTGGAATAAAACAAAATCGCTTTTACTTTCGAGAATACTTACATGGATTGCAACTTTTATAGTTGCTGTACTTACTTTTTTCGTGCCGAGATTTTCAGAATGGTATGACAAATCATTTTCTCATGACTACGGATTTTTTGCCGAAAGTTCCGTTATGATTCCGATGTGCATAGTGCTTTATGTATGCGAAGTATTTGCATTTGCTGTATTGTATTCACTCCATGTTCTGCTTGCGAATATAAACAGGGAACAGGTATTCGTTGAACAGAATACATTATGTTTAAGGCGGATTTCATGGGCATGTATGTTTGCAGGAATTGCATTTTCAGTACTGGGATTATGGAGATTTGTTTTTCTGCTTGCCGGATTTCTTGCAGTAATGTTCGGACTTATCATGCGTGTTCTGAAGAATGTATTTGAAAAGGCTGTTGAAATAAAATCCGAAAATGATTTTACTGTCTGAACGGAGGTTTAATAAAAAAATGCCTGTTGTGATAAATCTTGATGTTATGATGGCTAAACGCAAAATATCCTCCAATGAGCTTGCCGAAAGAATCGGAATTACTCCCGCAAATCTTTCCATACTCAAAACGGGAAAGGCTAAAGCAATAAGATTTTCTACCCTTGACAAAATATGCGAAATTCTTCAATGTCAGCCGGGGGATATTCTTGAATGGAGAAGTGACAATGAATAGGAAAAAATCACTTGTGATATTTATTATATTTCTGATTACAGAAATATTTATAGGAATGTATGCACACGGCTGGATTAGATATTACGGAGGAGATATTCTGATAATGCCGACGATGTATTTTTTTATCAGAATTTTTACGGAAAAATTCCGCAAATCACTTCCGTTAATTCTGTTTGTATTTGCGTGTTTTGTAGAATTTTTGCAGTATCTTGATATATGCGGTATACTCGGAATCGATAAAAAAAGCCTTCTCGCCGTAATCATAGGAACAAGCGGAACGTGGAAAGATGTTCCTTGTTATCTGGCTGGAACGCTTCTGATATATATTATAATATTTTTTAAAAGGAGAGTTGATTATGGAAGAATTTCCCGAAATTTCAAAAAAAGCAACTGAAGACAGTACAGTAAAATTCAACCATTCGGAAATCTTAATGTCTTTTGCAGTTTCATTGCTTTCATTCGGATTTGTAAGGTTTGTGCTATTCAATGAAACGGGATTTATTACTACGGGATTATATATTGCAATAATTACATCTGTGATACTTTTTCTGAAAAAAAAGAAATTCAGGATTTCAGGGCTTAACAGATTTATTGCAGTTATTCTGTATCTTTTCAGTGCAGTTTTTTCGATTACGGATAATAATTTCATCAAAATTCTTGATGTGGCGTTTCTTTTCGGAACAGGAGCATATTTTATATATTCCGTTACGGCACAGAAAAATCAGCTTGAACGTTTTCTTCCGTTTGCTATGATTAAAGCATTGTTTGAATATCCCTTTTCAAAGTTCGGAGTACAGTCTAAAATTACGAAATCGGCTGTAAGGAGTTCGGGATTCGGAAAAAATCTTGCTATGATATTTGCAGGACTTCTTATAACTGTACCGGTTACGGCAGTGGTAACGTCCCTTCTTATGTCAGCAGACAGCAATTTTTCCGATATGCTTACAAGATTCGCCGACAGATTTGCTTACGGAAATACAGGACTTCTTATAGTTCAGATTTTAATTGCTATACCGTGTTCGCATTATCTTTTCGGAATGATTTATTCAAATGTTTGCCGTGAAGGTCTGAACGTTCTTGATGATGAATACTGCAAATCATCAGTAGCTGATATGCGTTTTATGAATAATCTGATTATATATACTGCTGTAACGCCTTTGCTGTTTATATATATTCTGTTTTTCATATCGCAGGCGGAATATTTTCTTTCGGGATTCGGGGGAAATCTTCCGGAGGGATACAGCTATTCTGTCTATGCAAGAAAGGGATTTTTTGAACTTTTTGCTGTATCCCTTATAAATCTCGGAGTAATTATTCTTACAAATATTATCGCTAAAAACGGCGGTAAAAATAAGACTGTGACTCTCAAAGTATATAGTATAACGCTTTGTATCTTCACTCTTATTCTTATTGCAACGGCAGTCAGCAAGATGATTATGTATATAGACGAATACGGACTCACTCAGTTAAGAGTATATACTACATGGTTTATGATTTTATGTGCAGTAATATTTGTACTGATTGTTATTAAACAGATTTTCTTTGAATTCCGCATTGAAAAGTGGGCAACAGTATTTTTTACAATTATGTTCGGAATACTCTGCTTTTCACGTCCTGATGCTCTTATTGCAAAGTATAATATTGAGATGTACAATTCCGGCAGACTTGAGGAGCTTGACACCTCCGCAATAAAAGATATGTCAGATGATGCTGTTCTTGAACTCGTTAAAAGCAATCCCGATTTATATGATGAAACTGATTTCAGATACAGAAAGAATAATAATATATCATCACTTCTTCTGAATCAGATTATTTCTGATTATTCAGACTGAAAACGTCAGCAACTTCCGAAATAGTTATGTAGGCGGAGGGGTCAATATTATGGATAATATTTTTCATCTTTCCAATCTGAAAACGATTTACTATGAAGTATATCATAGTTTTGGGCTGGTCGGAAAAACAGCCCTTAGCCTCAATGCTTGTAACACCACATTCAAACGCATCAGAAAGAGCCTTTGATATTTTCTTTGGTTCAGTAGTAATTATAATTGCCGATTTTGAACGTTCAAGACCTTCAACTATATAGTCAAGCGTTTTAAGAGCCATAAAATAAGTTATTACAGAATAAAGCGGGAGAATCCAGCTTGATGTTATTATTCCGCATATTATATATAATACGACGTTGTAAGCCATAACGAACGTTCCGACAGATATTCCGATACGCTTTGCAAAAATTACAGCCATTACTTCTATACCGTCCATAGCTCCGCCGAATTTTATTGCAAGACCGCTACCTATTCCCGAAATTACTCCCCCGAATATCGAACAGAGCAGTAAATCATGTTCGGCAAAAGGTGAGGCGTTTGCCACATCTATCGGCAGTACATCAGTTATAAGCCACGCTCCGAGAGAATATATTGCTACGGAATAAATAGCATATACTGTAAAAGCTTTTCCCTGCTTTTTAAGTTCATACAGAAAAAGGGGTATATTGAGTATAAGAAGAAATACTGAAAGGGATATTTTATTTTCAGTAATTTGTGCAAGAAGCATTGAAGTTCCCGATATTCCGCTGTCATAGAGATTTACGGGCGAAAGAAATACCGTTATTCCGAATGAATTGATTATTCCGGCAAGCGTAAGGAATATAAAATTAACTGGCTTGAGGTCGAGTTCGGGAACTCTTATTCTGATTTTCTTTTTCATATGGATTCCTCCTCTGTGATATTATTATGATAATATTATATCATAGTCCGGAAAATTTTTCAATATATTATAATATATAAAAAACCGGACATTTTGCTGTCCGGTTTTGTGTTATTTCTGGTCGTTCTTCATTTTTATGCGGAATACAGTTATCGATACAAGATATATCACAACTGCATATATGCAGACTATAAGCATTGATTCCCCGAATCCGTCATATGTATTGTTTAATGACATTCTGCCTGTTCTTACAGCATGCCAGAAAGGAAGTACCTGACAGATTTTTTTAAGCCCTCCCGAAAGACTTTCAACGTCAAGCCATATTCCGCCAAGAATACATGAAAGCGATATTACTATTGAACATAATGCCGGTGCTGACTTGTCATTGAAAATACTGCCGAAAAGCAGACCGAATCCTATAAACATTATTTCTGACGGAATAAGCACAAGACTCGAAACAAATATTCCGGATATGCTTATTGCGTTTCCGATTATAAGGCTTACTATATATGATGCTGTATATGTTATAATGCACTGCACAACTGCAATTATCATAATCGGAATTGTATAGCCTATTATAAATTCATATGGTTTCATAGGCGACGCATAAAGCCTTGTCAGAAAAGCTCCGCATCTGTCTTTTGAAATCTGCAAAGCAGTGAAAAGCATTATAAAAGCCATTCCGAATACTGACATTCCGGACGACAGATTTTCTATGCTGAATATAGTCATATTTGCCTCCGGCGGTATGCTTTTATTGATGACAGTCATTACTGTAAGCATGATTACAGGAAATCCAAGACAGAATATATAGCTTAAAGGGTCACGGAGAAGTTCCTTGAAGTTTCTGCCAGCAAATACAAGAGTTTTCATATTATATATTCCTTTCAGCAATTTTTATAAATGCGTCCTCAAATTTTTCACAGCCTGCGGAATCTTTTAATTCCTGTGCAGTTCCGAGAGCCTTTATATTTCCGTTTGTCATAATTGCAATGCGGTCGGAAAGTGCCTCCGCCTCCTCAAGGTAGTGCGTTGTAAGGATTATAGTGATTTTACCCTTTAATTTTGATATAATTCCCCAGAGTTCACGCCTTGCAAGGACATCAAGTCCGAGGGTAGGCTCATCTAAAAATAATACTTTTGGTTCAGTGATTAATGCCATAGCAATACTCAATCTTCTCTGCCAGCCTCCGGAAAGTAATTTTGCCTTTTTTCCGGATACTTCGGAAAGTGAGAAATCCTCAATCATTTTATCGGCTTTTTTAATGCGTTCGGATTTGCTGTAACCGTAAATTCCGCCTATGAATATAAGATTTTCACGTACTGTAAGATTAGGTGCAACGGCAGTTTCCTGAGTTGATATGTTTATCATCTGCTTGACTTCCTTTGTATCTTTGGAAACGCTTTTGCCATATATATAAGCCTCTCCGGAAGTCGCTTTTGAAAGACAGGAAAGTATTCTGAGTGTTGTAGTTTTACCTGCACCGTTTATTCCGAGAAGTCCGAAAAGTTCGCCGTCCTTTATTTCAAGGCTTATATTGTTTACAGCAGTTTTGTCGCCGAATTTTTTTACAAGGTTTTTTATTTCAACGGCATTCATTATTTATCGTCCTCCCCGGAAGTTATTTCCTTCGAATTTAATATATCATGTGCAAAGTCAAAAAGACTTTTGCTTTTTACAAGTGCTATTCCTGTTTCTTCATCGCCGAGCATTAAAAGTCTGTCACCTTTTGAAAGTCCGAATATTTTTCTTGCCTTTTTTGGAATTATTATTTTATTGTCATCGTCTATTTTTACAAGTCCGAATATGTGTTTCCCCTTTGGATTTATATTTGAGAATTTCTGTTCATTAAGTAAATCGTCTACGGTTATTTCATAAAGTTTTGCAAGTTCACAGCAGTTATATATATCCGGAATAGTTTCGCCAGATTCCCATTTTGAAACAGTCTGCCTTGATACATTAAGCTTTTCGGCTACCTGTTCCTGAGTGAGTTTTTTTATTTTGCGGAATTTCTTTATATTATCATTAAGCATTGATTTATTCCTCCGTTTCTGATATTTATTATATATCAGAATTTTCTATAAATCAACCTACTGTATTTGACTTGAAATGTAAAGAGGTGTTTACATTTTCAAAAAAATACGGGCGACCATAGTCGCCCGCAACTTTAAAGATTTAAAAATCTGTTCAAGATATTTTTTAGTTCTTCGGGATTATCCCTGTTTACCTCGTGACCGGAATTTTTTACAATGCTTAGTTCTGCATCTGGTATCATTTTACTTATATTCAGAGAAGCTTTCATATTTGGCTTGTCTTTTTCTCCGCATACAACAAGTACCGGAAATTTTATATTTTTCAGGTTTTCGCTGAAATCAAGATTCATCATTGATTCTGAAAGCTTTATGAAATCATTTTTACTGAATCCTGTTTCTTTGAACTTACTTTCGGGCATAAATCTGAAAATAACATTCTGAATTTTAAGGAGCATTTTCGGCATAGTATATTGAGTTCCGATAAGTATCATAGAATTTATTTTGTCAGGATTTTTTATTCCGTATTGCAGGGCAAGTATTCCGCCCAGTGAAAGACCGCATATATTTATCTTGTCAGGAATGCTTTTGCAGTAATTTTCAAAGGAGTTATAAAAATTATTTCAGCTTGCTTCTTTTTCTTTGAGAAAATCCGGAAGATTGGGGCAGATAATATTTTCCTGATTTTCAATCATATTATTCCAGATTGAGGAATTCTGTCCTAACCCGTGAAGGAGAATAGTTTTCATTAGTCTTTTTTGATTTCCATATTGAGGATTTCTTCTTTTCGGCTGAGAATATCATC
>JAEDMB010000197.1 GCA_016303235.1 Oscillospiraceae bacterium | reverse complement strand
GGGATTACATAGTCAACTTCATCAGGGTCGCAGTTTGTATCTACGATAGCAACAATCGGGATATTGAGCTTCTTAGCTTCAGCAACAGCAATCTTTTCCTTGCGTGGGTCAACGATAAACAATGCACCGGGGAGCTTGTTCATAGTCTTGATACCGCCGAGGAACTTTTCAAGCTTTTCGATTTCGAGGTTAAGCTTAACAACTTCCTTCTTTGGAAGAAGGTCAAATGTACCGTCTTCAGCCATCTGGTGAAGCTGTTCAAGTCTCTTGATTCTTGTCTGAATTGTTTTGAAGTTTGTCATCATACCGCCGAGCCATCTTGCGTTTACATAGTGAGCACCTGCACGGATAGCTTCTTCCTTAACGGAATCGCCAGCCTGTTTCTTAGTACCTACAAAGAGTACTTCCTCGCCGTTAGCAGAAAGGTCACGGATAAACATATAAGCGTCTTCGAGCTTCTTAACAGTTTTCTGAAGGTCGATAATGTAGATGCCGTTTCTTTCAGTAAAGATGTAAGGTGCCATTTTCGGGTTCCATCTTCTTGTCTGGTGACCAAAGTGTACACCAGCTTCAAGAAGCTGTTTCATTGATACTACTCCCATTGTGTAGTCCTCCTTAATTGGTTATAAAATATAAAATTTACCTCCGCCCGACTTGACTTGCAGGCGACTTTTAAAATAAAAGCACCGAGCCGGCAAAAGTACAGACGTGCGAATTGCTTTACTATTATATCATATTCATAAGGATTTTGCAAGAATTATCCAAACAAACTTTTAAAAATTTTCAGTCTTGATTTTGTATATTTTTCACAATCATTATTATTTGTATCGGAAACAAGTATAACATCTTCTCCGATGACATTTATCTTACTGCAAGGAATTATAATATCGTTTTCCTTTCCGAAAAGTCCGAAAAGTCGTTCTCTGCCGTAAATAACAAGGGCAACGGTCTGGGAATTTTCAATATTTATTTCCGCATCATCGATAAATCCGAGACGTTCACCCGTTTTAATATCAATAACTTCCCTGCGTTTGAGTGATTCAAGACTGTAAATCAAAAAAACCGCCCCCGTCTGATTATATGCAGACAAGGGGCAGAATATTATTTTTTCTTCTTGTTATTCTTTTTCTTTTCGTTTTTGGAAAGGATTGTTACAACTACAATTGCAATTACAGCAAGTGCGACAACGATTCCTATTGCTACAAAAGGAAATCTGTCACCTGTTGCCGGAACAGTTTCCGACAAGCGAATCATATTTTCAAACATTTTGAAAACCTCCTAAAATCTGAAATCTCTCTGACCGTTATGTATATTTTTTATATATTCCTCCGCAAGCATTCTCGCCTTTGGATTCGGAATCCCTTTAAGTTCTCTTTCTATAAGAGCATTGCCGATTCTGCATGTATCTTCCGAGGCATAATCTTCGAGATACTCTTTCAAAGTCATAAGGGCATTGGGCAGACAGCAATTTGAAATCTGTCCCGATTTGCAAAGCGACATAAATCTGTCACCCGTTCTTCCCTCACGATAGCAAGCCGTACAGAATGACGGTATATAGCCGAGTTTCATAAGCCAGTTTACTACTTCGTCAAGCGTTCTTGTATCGGAAACATCAAACTGTGCGGAATTGTCCTCCTCCGGTTCAGGCTCTGCATATCCGCCTACACTTGTTTTTGAACCTCCGCTTATCTGTGATATTCCGAGATTGAGAACACGCTCACGGCATTCTGCACTTTCTCTTGTGGAAATAATCATTCCCGTATAAGGAACAGCTATTCTTATTATTGCAACTATTTTTGCGAATGTATCATCATCGATACCGTTATCGAAATCATCGGGATTTATATCGTCAGCACGTCTTACTCTTGGAACTGATATGGTGTGAGGGCCTACACCGTGAACGGCTTCAAGATGTTCGGCATGCATAAGTATTCCGGCAAGCTCATATTTATAATTTTCAAGTCCGAAAAGAACACCGAGTCCGACATCATCAATACCGCCCTCCATAGCTCTGTCCATAGCTTCGGTATGGTAAGCATAATTATGCTTAGGGCCTGTGGGGTGAAGCTGTTCATAGCTTTCTTTATTGTAAGTTTCCTGAAAAAGTATGTACGTACCTATTCCGGCATTTTTAAGCTTTCTGTAATTTTCAACGGTAGTTGCGGCTATATTTACGTTAACACGTCTTATAGCACCGTTTTTATGCTTTATTGAATATATTGTATTAATTGATTCAAGAATATATTCAATAGGATTATTAACGCTGTCCTCTCCTGATTCTATCGCAAGACGCTTATGACCCATATCCTGAAGTGCAGTGACTTCCTTTATTATTTCTTCCTGAGTAAGCTTTTTGCGTGCAATATGCTTGTTTTTATAGTGATACGGGCAGTAGGTACAGCCGTTGACACAGTAATTTGAAAGATAAAGCGGTGCAAACATTACTATGCGATTACCATAAAAATCAAGCTTTATCTGCTTTGCGAGTGAATACATTTTTTCAGTGATTTCGGGAATATCGCTTGCAAGCAGTAAAGAGGCTTCACGGTGTGAAAGACCTTTCCTCTTTTCTGCCTTTTCAAGTACGGAATACAAAAGACTTATATTATTTTTGTTTTTTTCTGCATATTCAAGAGTATCAAGAATTTCTTCATGGGAAATAAATTCTTCAGCCTTAAG
>JAEDMB010000196.1 GCA_016303235.1 Oscillospiraceae bacterium | reverse complement strand
GACCTCAGACGTGCAAGAGCTGGTGCTGCTAACATCGTTCCTAACTCAACAGGTGCTGCTAAGGCTATCGGTCTTGTAATTCCTGAACTCAACGGCAAGCTTATCGGTTCTGCTCAGAGAGTTCCTGTTGCAACAGGTTCAACAACTATCCTCACAGCTGTTGTTAAGGGTACTGATGTTACTAAGGAAGGCATCAACGCTGCTATGAAGGCTGCTGCTTCTGAATCATTCGGCTACAACGAAGACCAGATTGTTTCTTCAGACGTTATCGGTATGAGATTCGGTTCACTCTTCGATGCTACTCAGACAATGGTTGCAAAGATTGCTGATGACCTTTATGAAGTTCAGGTTGTTTCATGGTACGATAACGAAAATTCTTACACATCACAGATGGTAAGAACTATCAAGTACTTTGCAGAACTTGCTTAATCGCATAATTTCTGTATAATTAAAAAAATCGGGCGGTTCTTCTCGAACCGCCTTTGTTTTTACGGGGGATTGTTTTAATGAAAAATATATTTGGTGTGGATATAACTGAAAATGAAGGAAATCTTTATCAGGACGGGGAAATTTTTATAACAAGACGTATTCCCTCCGAACTTGAACAGCGTTTTGACAAAGCCTATGAACAGGATACAAATTTTCAGAAATCAGCAGTTTTTCCGATGTGGCTGACTATAATTAAATATATTTTTATTATAGGTGCTGTAAGCTTTACTCTCGGAATTTTTCAAGGTGATATCAATTTTGCGGAGGGATATAAAAATGCTCCATGGGTTTACTGGATTACGCCTGTATTATGGATTGTAAGTATACTTCTGATTGTATTTGAAAGGTCAAAGGCAAAGAAAATATACAGCAGTCAGGATTTTTCCGAACACGTTGAAAACATTATCAGTATTATTCAGGAAGCTGAACAGTATCTTGAAATTCCCGAAAATGCTTTTGAAATCGATACACTGCTTTTCCGCTATATAAAAAAAGACGGTGAAATAAAACGAAAGGATTTCCCGTTTTTCTCGCATATAAATTTCAGTCACAAGGCTTATGTTAAAAACGATAATTTATGTCTTTCAAATTTAAGGTATGTTATGGAAATTCCCTTGCAGTCAATTAAATCTGCACATATGGAAAAGAAAAAGGCAAGCTTTCCGAACTGGAATAAAAGTCAACCTTTTAATTCAAATGAATATAGGCAGTTCAAGGTTACATGCAATAATCAGGGTACTTATTTTGCAAAATATTATTCCGTTCAGATTGAAGATATAAGCGGAAATTTTGAATTTTACGTTCCTAATTATGATATAGATAAGATTTGCAGTTTAACAGGGCTGAATACTGATGAAAAATAATGGCGGACTTTTTAAAGTCCGCCCGATTTTTTATACTCCGTAAGTTTTACGGTATTCAAGCATTTTGTCAATATATTCTTTGCCGGGAACAATTCCGTTTTCGATAGCGTTGATAATATCAAGCATATTTACTATTGAATACACATTTATTCCGAAATCACGCTTTGCCTCCTGAACGGCTGACAAATCCCCCTGACCTTTTTCCATTCTGTCGACAGTGATAACCATTCCGGTGACATTTACATCAGCACTTGATTTGAGCTTTGGCATAGATTCACGCAGAGCCTTTCCGGAAGTCATAACGTCATCGATTATAATTACCTTTTCGCCGTCCTTGAGTGTCTTTCCTACAAACATACCGCCTTCGCCGTGGTCTTTGGCTTCCTTGCGGTCGAAACAGTATGAACAGTCAATGCCGTATTTTTTGCTGAGTGCTACAACTGTTGAAACGGCAAGCGGTATTCCCTTGTATGCAGGGCCGAAAACAGTTTCAAAATCGATTTTGTTATCAACTATGCAGTCAGCATAAAATTCTCCGAGCTTTTCAAGCTGTGAACCTGTCTTGTAGTTACCGCAGTTGATGAAATAGGGAGCTTTTCTTCCGCTTTTGAGAGTAAATTCTCCGAATGTAAGTACTCCGCAGTCAACCATAAATTTGATAAAATTTTCCTTGTAAGTCATTTTTTTACCTCCGTTATTTCAGAAATGGTTTAAGATTTTTATAAATTTTTTTAGTTTCATCATTGCCGAATTTCTTGCAAAGTTCGGAATTGATATTCTGCTTGCGTTTTGGCAGGGGTACAGAATTTTGTTTCATATTGGATTCAACAACACTGATTATAAAATCAAGATTTGCTTTGTTTAAATTCATATCCTTAAAGGCTTTCCGCAAATCTTCATGATTATCTGGCTGAATCTGCTTTTCCGGAGTTTCTTCCTTTGGGGAATTATCATTGATATTTGATATTATTTCAATTCTGAATCCCTGTTTTTTCCAGAAATCACGGACAAATTCAAATCCTCTGTCATTGCTTACAATATAGCATCTGGCTTTTTTCTTATTGCCTATAAGGTATCCGAGATATGTTGAAAGCTGAAAGTCAAGTGCATTTTTTCCGCCGGCTTTTACTTCAAAATATGTAATATCTGCCTTTGAATCAACTATTTCCTTGTGAAGATTGAAAGTTATTTTGTCTGCATTTCCACTGTAAAAAATTATTACATTATCGTTACTGCTGAGATTAAGAAGTCCGTTAAAGCCGGTTTTATGAACGTTTTCATAGTCTATGAAGTAATATTTCTTAGGTTCTTTTTCCGGCTTTTTTCGCTTTTTGTCGCCCACAGGCAAAAACCTCCTTTC
>JAEDMB010000195.1 GCA_016303235.1 Oscillospiraceae bacterium | reverse complement strand
GTTGCACAGTATCAGGAACGCCCCGGAAGAATTGATTTCTGCGGTAAAAACGATAACGGCGGTGCTGTTCACCGATGTCTTCACGGCATTATGGAACTTATTGAAGACCACGCCAAAAATGCCGGTATTCCTGTAAGATTTGCTTCAGGCAAGCTTGTCGAGGGCGATAAAATTATTGAAGATGCCCTTAATCTTACTCAGAACGAAAAGGAAATGATTGAACATATAGTCTGTCAGATGGAAGAAGAAAGAGGTCTTGACCGCAACGCTTCAATTGCCGATATGAGATTTAATTTTATCAACAAGCTTGTAAAAAATACCGTTGTAAAGCCTAAGGAAAGCAAGGAACATGAGCGTAGCAGAAAAATAGATAAATTCCTTACCGGAAAATATACGGCTATTCCTGCATTTGCTCTGATTATGTCAGCCGTATTCTTTCTGACCTTTAATGTAATAGGTGCATTTTTGCAGGGTATTCTCGAAACTGCCGTTGAATCCCTTACGAAGATAATGGATTCCGCACTAAGCTCATGGCATGTGAATCAGGTACTTCATTCGCTTATAATTGACGGAATTTTTAACGGCGTGGGAAGTGTTTTAAGCTTTATGCCGATTATAGTCACGCTGTTTTTCTTTCTTTCGATTCTCGAAGACAGCGGTTACATAGCAAGAGTTGCATTTGTTATGGATAAGATTCTGCGAAAAATAGGTCTTTCCGGAAGAAGTATTGTTCCTATGCTTATAGGATTCGGGTGTACAGTTCCGGCAATTATGGCAAGCCGTACACTGCCCTCCGAACGTGACCGAAAAATGACTATTCTGCTTACTCCTTTTATGAGCTGTACCGCAAAACTTCCTATATACGGATTTTTTACATCAATATTCTTTCCGGAATACAGCGGATTTATTATGATAGCTCTTTATTTCGGAGGAATTATTGCCGGAATTGTTGTGGCTCTTATTTCAAGAAGTACAATGTTTAAGGGCGAGGCTGTTCCGTTTGTTATGGAACTTCCGAATTATCGTATGCCGGGGGCGAAAAACGTTGCTATGCTTTTATGGGATAAGGCTAAGGATTTTCTGCAACGTGCTTTTACTGTTATATTCATTGCATCAGTAATTATATGGTTTTTACAGAATTTCGATTTGCATATACGTATGACTGATGATTCACAGAACAGCATACTTGCCGTTTTTGCCGGATTTATTGCCCCTGTATTTGCTCCTCTCGGATTCGGTGACTGGAGAATATGCACATCGCTTATAGCCGGATTTATGGCTAAGGAAAGCGTTGTGTCTACTCTTTCAGTACTTTTCGGGAATACTGCAAATATTACTTCTGTACTTGCTCCCGCTGATGCACTTTCACTTCTTGTATTCTGTCTGCTTTATACTCCCTGCGTTGCCTCAATATCAGCCGTAAAAAGAGAACTCGGAGGCAAATGGGCTTTTGGTATCGTTATAGAACAGTGTGTTATTGCGTGGATTTCCGCACTTCTTGTAAGAGCTGTTGCAGTTATGATAATATAAATATTCAAGGGACGCACTCTGCAAAATGCGTCCCGTTTTTTTGTTTATGACTGTTCGCTTAAATAAATTGATACTCTGCTTTGAACACGTTCCGCACATTCTTCAGCAGATATATTTCCGTTTATAAATTCATTAAATTCCTCGTCCATAATATAAGTAATATATCCGTTTCTGTAAATCAAAGTATCGCATGTATCAAGATATTTTATAAAATCCCTGTATACTTCATCACTTAAAGGGTTTCCGTAAAAATAAGTTTTGCTGTCTGCACTGTTATGCTGATATATTCCGGCAGATTTTTCAAATATATCCTTTCTTGTTGCAAGATAACCGCTGTACATTGACGGCGTATTCTGCTGATATTCTGCACTCATTATGTAATTTATATATTCCCACGCACCTTCCGTACAATTGCCGTTTGATATAACTGAATAAATATAGTTTGACGAAATAATTCCGGAATGGCTGTCATCAGGTATTCCCAGAAATGTAATATCTTCAATATCCATTGAGCGGAGCTGACTTAAATCCGAAAGCGAACTCAATGACATAATATATTCGCTTGTTAAAAGAGATTTCTTATTTTTAAGCATTGCATGCGTTTCCTGATTTACAAGTTCCTGTTCTTCCTGAGTCAGTGAACTGTAATCACGTTCAGGCAACATCGGAACATCTTTGCAGAAATTCAGAAATTTTATAAAATTTTCGGAATCAAAACTGCATGACGAATTTTCATAATCAATCCATGCTCTTGTATTATATCCCCCGAACATTTTAAAAACCTGCGTTCTTGTGTTAAGTGATTCGTTGTTTGAAAGAGTCATTCCCTCAGGCATATTTTCAGCTATTTCATACATATCATCATATGACCAGTTCTGATATTTTTTATCTGCAATTTCACTGTTTGCGATACATGTCATTATATAATACTGTGAACATATACCATAAAGACCATTTTTATATTCAAAGGCATTGATAACGTTTTCACGGACATCATCTTTTGAAAATCCGCCGTATTGATTCATTAAATCATACATTTCAGCAAACACTCCCGAATCTGCATACTGATACATTTTTGAAGTCTGACTGTATACAAACAAATCCGGAGCATTTCCGGAAATCAAATCCCTGTTAAATTCATCATAATCTCCGCCGTATGATTTACATTCCACAATATATTCATCGCTTTTTTTGTTGAATCC
>JAEDMB010000194.1 GCA_016303235.1 Oscillospiraceae bacterium | reverse complement strand
TATAACAGACTTCTCAGAATTGAAACTGATATTTCAAATCCGCTTTACGGATTAGTATAATAAAAAAGGGCGAATTATTTCAGATTCGCCCTTAAATTTTCTATAAGTATTTCGGGATTTTCAGATTTCATAAGCGATGACATAACACAGATTCCGCTTATTCCGGTATTTTTAAGAAGCTTTACATTTTCGGAATTTATTCCGCCTATCGCATACACAGGAATTTTAACGTTTCTGCATATATCACTTATAAAATCAGTACCACGTGGAGCAAGTCCGGCTTTGCACTGCGTTTCAAATACATGACCAGCCGTTATATATTTTGCTCCAAGATTTTCAGATTTTACCGCCTCCGATACCGAATGTACAGATACTCCGATATTTTCAGAATTATATTGGTTTTCCGTAAAATCCGGATATGAACAGTGAAAGCTCTCAGCATTAAGCTTTAATGCAGTATCATAAAATTTATGAACTGTCAAATCTGTATTGTATTTCAGACAGATATTTTTTACTTCATAAGCAAGACGGAAATATTCGTTTTCGGATAAATGTTTTTCACGCAGTATAATTCTGTCGATACCGCCCTTACAGATTTTTTCAATCTGATTCAGAAAATTATCTCCGCAAAGCGTACTCTGAGTAACACATACAATTTCAGACATATATATAATCACTCATTACGGGCTGAAGTCCTCTTGCTACAAGAGCGTTATAAACTTCATTAACGTTTCTTGGGTCGGAGATTTCAAACTGTTCATCGCCCTTTTTCTGACCGTCACCGTGTCCGCCTATGCCTACATCTACACCGGCGGAAATTTTCGTAGCAGATATATCTACTATATTATCACGGAATTTCTGATTTTCTCTTGTGGAGATAGTTATATTTGAATACGGAAGAAAAATTCTGTATGCACAGACTATCTGCAGAAGCTGTTTTTCGTGAACGTCACGGGGATTTATATTTTCGTTGTTAATTATTGGGCGGAGTCTCGGACAGGACAAAGCAATTTCTGCATGGGGATATTTTTTCTGAATCAGACTTGCATGAAGTCCCGTTGCAAAAGCGTCCTTTCTGAAATTGTCAAGACCTAAAAGCGATGCAAATCCTACTCCACGCATACCGCCCATTAATGCTCTTTCCTGTGCATTGAAACGATACGGGAAAATTCTCTTATGACCTCCAAGATGAAGCTCGGAATACTTGTCGGAATTATACGTTTCCTGAAATACTGTAACATAATCCGCACCACATTCGTGGAGATACTTATATTCATCGGAATTTACCGGATAAATTTCAAGTCCGATTACTTTGAAATATTTTGATGCAATTCTGCAAGCCTCTCCGATATATTCAACATCGGAATATTTACGGCTCTCGCCTGTCAGAATTAAAATTTCCTGCAGACCGCTTTTTGATATAGCCTGCATTTCCCTTTCGATTTCCTCATAATTAAGCTTTGCACGGTGTATCTTGTTTTTGCAGTTGAATCCGCAGTATACACAGAGATTTTCGCAGTAATTCGATATGTAAAGCGGTGTGAACATATACACGGAATTTCCGAAATGCTTTTGCTTTTCATATCTTGCTTTCTGAGCTATTTCCTCAATGAATTTTTCAGCTGACGGTGAAAGCAGTGCCTTGTAATCCTCAACAGTGCATATATCATCGTTAAGGGCATTTATTACATCTTTATCGGTATAATTTTCGGGGATATATTCATTCATAGCCGATATGACTTTATCCTGAATTTCAGAGCCGATATTCTCCATACCGTCAAGATATTCCATATGATTAAGCATAATATATTCTCACTCCCCTAAAAATCCTGTCAGCGGTGATGATGCCGATGCACCTTTTTCCTTTACTCTGCCGAGTCCCGAAAGGTATGCACTTCTTCCGGCTTCAATAGCTTTTCTGAATGCCTCCGCCATTAACGGAATATTTCCGGCTGTTGCTATTGCAGTATTAGCCATTACAGCATCTGCACCCATTTCCATAACTTCGCAAGCCTGTGACGGTCTGCCGATACCTGCATCGACTATTATGGGCAAGTCGATTTCATCAATTAAAATCTGTATAAAATCCTTTGTACATAATCCCTTGTTTGAACCTATCGGAGATGCAAGAGGCATTACTGCCGATGCTCCTGCATTTACCAAATCCCTTGCAGTATTCAAATCGGGGTACATATATGGCATTACTATAAATCCCTCTTTTGCGAGAATTTCAGTAGCCTTTACAGTTTCCGCATTATCAGGGAGCAAGTATTTTGAATCACGTATAACTTCTATTTTTATAAAGTCACCGCAACCGATTTCCCTTGAAAGCCTTGCAATTCTTACAGCCTCCTCAGCGTTTCTTGCTCCGGAAGTATTCGGAAGAAGTGTAACACCCTTTGGAATATAATCAAGTATATTCGCAACGCTCCCGCTGTTTGCACGTCTCAGGGCAAGTGTAATTATTTCCGCACCGGCATTTTCAACAGCGGATTTTATAAGCTCAAGGGAATATTTTCCCGAACCGAGTATAAATCTTGAATTAAATTCATGTCCGCCTATAACAAGCTTATCCATAAAAAAAAGCACTTCCTTGAATATATTTTCGGGGCAAACAAAGTTCGCCCCAGAGTGATTTTACTTTACCATTGCGAGAATGGATTTTTTATCCCTTGCACCTACTGCAACATCGGCAATTCTGCCGTTTTTTATTGCCACAAGAGTGGGTATGCTCTGAA
>JAEDMB010000193.1 GCA_016303235.1 Oscillospiraceae bacterium | reverse complement strand
GTATTTCTGACATTTTCGGGATAATAGGAATATTTTTGTCTTATATTGGATATTATTCCCGAATCGTCACGGAAAATCTTTCCGTTTGTGAGTTCAGCGAGAGCATATTCGGGAACGTCATATATATTACCGCTGATTTTTTTGATGAAATCGGAATTTTTAAATACACCCCGTCTTATTTTCAGTTTAGGAAAACCTCTGAAATATTCGGGAAGTTTATCGTATTCTGCTTTAAGGGATTCGCCAATCTGATTATAAGTTTCATAATCGAGCCACATACAGAAACCACAGCCGAAATCGTGGTCACGTGATATTCTGTCATCGAATCCGTAGCAGTCCGAACCCTCTCCGGCAATTCCGACAGCAATTTTATTGACATAATCGGGAAATTTTTCTTCAATCATAGCTTTTCCGAACTTGTTATAATACTGTTCGGCAAGATAAATTCCCGTAAAGTTTTCGCCCGAAACTGATTCGAGATTTGAGAGAAGTCTCTGATATGCCTTAGTGTAGCCTGTTCTCCTGTGGAGTTCCTCAAGAGCCTTTTCGTAATACTGAACGGCAAGAGGATAATCCTTTTTGACCGTCATAACATCAGCCATAGCGGACAAAGCGGAGCTGTAATGAAAATCCTTTTCTTCGTCACGTTCAAATATTTCAAGTGATTTCAAAGCGTTTTCTTCAGCTTCTTTAACATTTCCGCAGTGGAGATACGAAAGCGAAAGATTCGCATAGGTAGAAGCAAGTTCAGCGGGAGCGTCAAGCTTTTCTATAATATGAAGAGCCTTTTCGAGACATTCACAGGATTTTGAAAAATCGCCTGTTTCCTGATACAAAAGCGAAAGATTATTATAATAGCTTGCGTTAAGAAAATCATTGTCATCAATGAGAGTATCATAAATCTGACGGATTTTCTGATAAAATTCAAGGGATTTTGCAAAATCTCCTGATGCACGGTAAAGATTGGCTATATTCAGATATGAAGTAGCACCATTGATATTGTTTTCAAGCTGAAAATTTTTTATAAGCTTTTCGAGACTACGGCAATACGGTACAGCCTTTTTGAACTGGCTTGTATCACGGTAAAGACCGATAAGCTCATTCAGAATACTGATTATAGCACCCGTATCGCTTTCGGAAATAGCGGTTTCAAGACTTTCGGAGAGAAAAATTTCGGCATCATCAGTTTTATTCTGAGCGAATAAGCCGTCAAGCTTTTCTAAAATTTTGTTTATATCCATAAAAAATCACCTTTCTGATTGAATTTACAGAATAAATGCTGTATAATTATATTATAACGCACGAAAGGAAGTTTTGCAATGAGTAAAATTTTTGAAAATAAATCCGTTCTGATAGGAGTAACAGGAGGGATAGCATCATATAAAATTCCGAACCTTGCAAGAATGATTGTAAAGCAGGGCGGGGAAGTAAATGTCATTATGACAGAAAATGCAACAAATTTCATAACGCCCTTTACATTTGAAACGCTTACGAAAAACAAGTGCATAGTTGATACATTCGACAGGAATTTTCAGTACAGCGTTGAACATGTGGCACTTGCAAAGAAATCCGATTCGATAATAATAGCACCGGCAACGGCTAATATAATCGGAAAAATTGCAAACGGAATCGCAGATGATATGCTGAGTACGACCATAATGGCAAGTACAGCTCCGAAAATAATATCTCCCGCAATGAATCACAATATGTATCATAATCCGATAGTTCAGGATAATATCGCAAAGCTTGAACGTTACGGATATACAATAATACCGGCTGAACACGGTATGCTTGCGAACGGTGATGACGGTGACGGAAGAATGCCCGATGAAAAAATACTTCTTGAATATATAATACGCTCTCTTTACAAAAAAGACTTGTCGGGTAAAAAAATTCTTGTTACGGCTGGAGCTACACAGGAAGCTATTGACCCCGTAAGATATATTACAAATCATTCAACAGGAAAAATGGGGTATGCAGTGGCACAGGAATCCGCAAGGCGTGGTGCGGAAGTAATTCTGATAAGCGGAAAAACAAATCTTGAAATACCTCTCGGAGTGAAATTTATTCCGGTAATTTCAGCTAAGGATATGTATAACGCCGTTACGGAGCATTTTTCCGAATGTGATATAGTTATAAAATCGTCGGCAGTAGCCGATTATACGCCCGAAAATTTCAGCAGTCAGAAAATCAAAAAGAAAGACGGAAATATGTCGATTCCGTTAAAGCGTACAGATGATATAATTGCCGAACTCGGACGCAGAAAAAAGCCGAATCAGTTCATCTGCGGATTTTCTATGGAAACCGAAAATATGCTTGAAAACTCCCGTAAAAAACTGATTTCAAAGAATCTTGATATGATATGTGCAAATTCTCTTAATCAGAAAGGTGCGGGATTCGGAACTGATACTAACATAGTAACAATTATAACCAAATCGGACGAAATTCAGCTTGAGCTTATGGATAAATCGGAAGTAGCCGGAAAAATCCTTGACAGTATCATTTCAAAAACGGAATAAATTCAAGAAAACGGGCGACTTTTCAAAGTCGCCCCTGATTTTACCATGTACGTGAATTAAGCTGTCTGAACTGTGCAACGGTCGGAACGTGTGAATTTAATCCGCCGTCAACGTTTATAATCTGACCTGTAACGTAACTGCTTTCATCTGATGCGAGGTATACGCACATATGACCGATATCTTCCGGACAGCCGTAGCGGTCAACCATAATATTGCTGAGGAAAATATCCTTGAGAACCTG
>JAEDMB010000192.1 GCA_016303235.1 Oscillospiraceae bacterium | reverse complement strand
AACCTATGACCCTCTGCTTGTAAGGCAGATGCTCTCCCAGCTGAGCTATGCTCCCGACGAATCAACTCGATATTTTCTTTGTGTCATCTCTCCTGACGACTATTATATTATATCACAAGAAATTCAAAATGTCAAGCTTTTTTTGAAAAAAATTCAGAAAAATTTTTATGCCCGAATAATCACGGTATAACGTCAAAATCCGGCATTTTTTTCTGAATTTTTTTCTTGTTCCGGAAATTTTCTTTTATTTTAACTAAATATTCACCCGATAATTTCCTTATCGAAAAGAGACATCATAGAATTTTTAAGGCAGTAATTTTCGGGCAGTTCAAGAGAGGGGTCTTTTTCAAGAATTTTCCTGACTATATTCTGAACGTTTTCCATCATAGGCATATCACATTCCAAATCAGCAATTTTAAGCGGAGGAAGTCCATGCTGACGGTTACCGAAGAAATCCCCAGGCCCTCTTAACTTCAAATCCTGTTCGGATATTTCAAATCCGTTTGAAGTATGGCACATAATCTTCATACGCTCACGACATTCATCGCTGACGTTGTCAGTAATAAGTATGCATGAGCTTTCGTATTGTCCCCTGCCGACACGTCCTCTCAGCTGATGCAACTGTGAAAGTCCGAAACGGTCAGCATTTTCTATAACAATAACGCTTGCATTCGGAACATCAACACCGACTTCAACAACAGTAGTGCATATAAGAACCTGAATTTTTCCTTGCTTGAAATCTGACATTACTGTTTCTTTTTCAGCCGAAGAAAGTTTTCCGTGCAGAATACCGCTTGAATATCCTTTAAGGAAATTATTCCGTGCATATTCATAGTAAGCTTTTACGGAATTTAAATCGCTGTCTGATTCTTCAATCATAGGGCATACAACATATGCCTGACGTCCTTCATTGAGAGCTTTTCTCACAAAACTGAAAGCACGTTCACGGAGTTTTCCGGTAACTGCATAAGTAGAAACAGGTTTTCTTCCTTTAGGAAGCTGATTAATTACAGACACATCAAGGTCACCGTATATAATAAGTGCAAGAGTACGGGGAATAGGTGTTGCAGACATTACAAGCTTATGAGGCAGATTTCCCTTTTCTGCAAGGGCTGAACGCTGTCCGACTCCGAAACGGTGCTGTTCATCAGTAATAACAAGGGCAAGCGAATTAAATTCAATATCTTTCTGTATAATAGCATGCGTTCCGACAATAACGCTGTAAAAGCCTGATTTTATTTTTTCCTTTATATCACGCCTGTTTTTAGCAGTAACTGAACCGGTAAGCAGACAGACATGGACTCCGAGAGGTTCAAGGAATCCCGAAAGAGTAGCATAATGCTGTGACGCAAGAATTTCCGTAGGAGCCATAAGTGCAGACTGAAAGCCGTTTTTAAATGCAAAATAGCACGCACCACCTGCAACGGCAGTTTTACCGCTACCGACATCGCCCTGCAAAAGGCGATTCATAGGAGTATCACAGCACAAATCGGATATAATTTCATCAAGAGCATTTTTTTGACCGTCAGTCAATTCAAAAGGGAGATTTTCAAGAAATTCATTAACATTTAAATTTCTGTTCATAATATTTGCAGTATGGTTTTTGTTTCGTGACTTTATAAAAGCCATACTGAGCTGAAGTGTCAGTATTTCCTCAAAAGCAAGGCGTTTTCTTGAAATTTCCGATGCCTCCATACTTTCGGGAAAATGAATATTTTCAAGAGCATACATAATCGGGCAGAGATTATTTTCCCTTAATATATATTCGGGAAGAGTTTCAAAGGGATTATTTTTCATAATCTCAACAGACTGCTTTATATTTGCACGAATCATATTGGCAGTAAGTCCTGCTGTAAGCTTATATTTAGGCTGAATAAGCACTTCCCCCTCCGGTATGCACTGAGGGGAAAGAATTTCACGGCCATAAAGATTTTCATTGACTTTTCCGTACATGTAATATACAGCATTTTTCTGCAATGCGTTGAAAGCATAGAAATTATTGTATATTATTACAGTTATATCAGATTCGCCGTCAGTAGCAGATGCCTTGTAAATCATCATATTTCTGACCTGAACCGGTGCAAGAAGTCCGGTAATTTTCAGTTTGAGAACACAGTATTCACCTGATTTTGCCTCTGAAACGGGAATATATTTTCTGAAATCAACATAATCTCTCGGAATATAATAAAGCAAATCATAAATTGTATTTATTCCGAGCTTATGATATTTTTCAGTTCTTGCCTTTCCTATTTTATCAAGGGATTCAATCGGCTTGTAAATTTCATTCATAAACAGCACAGCTCACTCAACAGAAATAATATAGTAATAGACAGGCTGACCTCCATTGACAAGGGTAACACTTAACTTGTCACCGAATTTATTCTGAACATTACGCAAAAGGTTTTCAGCGTTATCATCAGTAACATCAGCACCATATATTATAGTAATATAACTGCTGTCACTTTTAACAAGCTTTTTTATAAGCTTATAGGTTGCCTTTGAAACATCTTTTTCGGTAAAACTGAGTTTTCCGTTATCGAGAGCAAGTATTTCGCCCTTTTTGATTGAATGTCCCTCATATTCGGAATCTCTTGCGGAAAATGTTATCTGACCTGTTGACACTTTTTCAAAGGCTTTAGTCATAGCAAGCTTGTTTTCATCAGGTTCAGCACCGTCATCAAAAGCAAGCATTGCAGATATACCCTGTGGAATAGTTCTTGTCTGAAGAACACATACTTTTCTGTCGGCAAGGCGGACAGCCTGTTCAGCAGACATTATAATATTTTTGTTGTTAGG
>JAEDMB010000048.1 GCA_016303235.1 Oscillospiraceae bacterium | reverse complement strand
TATATGATTTTTATACAGTCTGAATCGGGCGACCTATAATGGTCGCCCGATTGCTTTGAAATTTATTTTTTATTATCTGTGTTTTGATGTCAGCAGGATTCCGCTTGTAATCGCTGTCAGTGGTGCAACTGTAACAAGTCCGAAAGAACCGACAATCGTGTGTACAATTTCTGCGGAAACGTATTTATAATTCAGAATAAATTCAATGGGAGTTCCTTGTGCCATAAACACCATAAGAAGTGCAATATAGCTTCCCGAATAGGCAAGAAGAAGTGTTGTTGTAGTCGAACCACATGCTGAACGTCCGACAGCAAATCCGGAGAGGATAGCTTCCTTAGCACTGATTTCAGGCTTTTTCTGCACAACTTCATAAACTGATGAACAGATATCCACTGATAAATCCATAACTGCTCCTGAAGAACCAAGAAAAATCGATGCCATAAATATACTTGTAAGGTCAAGATTCTGATATCCCGCATAAAGCAGGCTTTCACTGGATTCCATAACTGCTCCGTGAATTTTAAACATATCCGTAAAAATAATTCCCAGAACAGCCGTAACTGCAATGCCCAGAACAGCACCCGAAACTGATGCAAGACATCTTCTGTCAAAGCCGTAAATCAGACTTAGAATTACTACTGTTATGAGAAGTACAAGCCCCAGAGACAGCAAAACCGGATTCCAGCCTTTCAGCAGACACGGTACAAGAATTTTCCACATAATAAGAATTGTATCTGCAAATGACAGTATCGCCCTGATTCCTGTTCTGCCGGCAAAAATCACTAAAAACAACAGAAAAATACCTGCAAGAAGTGCCTCTTTATCAAGTCGGAAGTGGTCTGTCATCATAACAGTTGTGATTTCACTTTCACTGTGACTTACAACGACAAAAGCAATATCTCCGGCAGTGAAAATCTTATCCTGAGCAAGAGAACCGTTAAGACGGTTTACGGCAGTGACAATTTCACCTTTAAACTGTCCTCCAAGAATCTTAACTTCACATCGTTGTTCTCCTGTACGGATTAATCCTGTGTCTACAATATCACTTTCATCAGTGGAAATGACTTCCGCTTTTACTCTGTCAGCATTCTGATATACTAATGCACCTTCATATCCTGTCGGAATAAAAATCAGCAAAATTAACAAAGCTGTTGCAAATATTATTGAACCATGTTTTTTTATTAAGAGCTTTAAATTTCTTATTTGCATATTTCCTCCATAAATAACAGTAACAGGGAGCATTGTCCTGCTCCCCGTAATTTAATTTATTCTTTTATGTATTTTTTTATTCTACATCAAGAAGAGAAGCCATCTTATTGTAGATTTCTGTATTGTCATAATAGCCACCAAAGTCTGAAGCTCCTGTTCCGTCTGCAAAAACTCCTACGGGAAGTCCGGTATGTGAGTAGCTACTGAAATCAATTCCGGATTTGTTATTGAGAATATGTGTAATTGTAACACTGAAAGGATTATAAGAACCGTAAAGAACATACTGTTCCTGAGAATATTCTTCAGAACTGTATTCACTCATAGCAAGCTCATATGCAGATTTGAGTCTCTGTGTTTCATATTCTGTAAGAACAAGCTTATCTCCCTCATCGCCTGACATTTTGAGTCCGAATAATGCCTCAACATCTTTCATTGCGTCCTCAAATGATGTATTTTCTTCCTTATACTTTGCAATATACTGCTCATCAAACTGAGAATAAGAAATTTTCTGATTGCTGAGATTAGTGAGATAGGTGTCGTAATCAGTTCCGGCAAATCCGATTGTAAGACCGCCTGTTTCGTGGTCACCGGTGACAAGTATAAGTGTTTCGTCAGGGTGTTCGTCTGCGAAATCAATTGCAACCTGAACTGCATCGGAAAATGCAAGAGTATCATTTACCGTAGAACCTGCATCATTTGCGTGACACGCCCAGTCAATTTTTCCGCCCTCACACATCATAAAGAAACCATTTTCGTTGTCAAGAACCTCGATTCCCTTTGAAACATAATTCGCAAGAGCCCATTCACTGTCAGCACGGTCAAGTTCATAGTCCATTGCATCGGAATCCGCAAGATGCTCATCAATAAGAATAACCTTTTCGTCATCGGCTGTAACTTTTTCCGCATCAGCCTGAGTATATGTAACTTTATAGCCTGCTGTTTCAGCAAGTTCATAAAGGCTTGTTTTGTCTTTATCTGAACCTGTTATTTTTTTCAGACCACCGCCTGCAAAATATTCAAATCCTGAATCCACAAGCTCCTGACCGATTTCATAGTAATCATTTCTGCTTGCCTGATGAGCATAAAAAGCTGCGGGAGTAGCGTGATTGAGATTTACAGAAGAAATAATTCCGACTTTCATATTCTTTTGCTTATGAAGCTTTTCGGCAATTGTTTCAAACTTTTCTGTTCCTGTCTCATCAACATTAATCATTCCGGAGTATGTTTTATGACCGGTAGCGATTGAAGTGGCAGTTGAAGCCGAATCCGGTGCAAAACTGCATGAATCAAATGTTACAGCAGTTCCGACAGTTTCAAAATTCATAAAATTCAACGCTACCGGACCATTGAGAACCGCACCGCCTCTGTCTTCATAGCCTATACTTGGTTCAGCCTGCTGATAATCTGAATCGGACATTGCTCCGAGATAATCAGAAGCTGCCTGATATTGCGGATAACTCATACCGTCACCAATGAAAAGGAACACATACTTCGGAACTTTTTCGTCTGTTGAAACAATATTTTCAATCTGGGATTCACTTGATTCCTGTATTTCAGATGAACTGTCCTGTTTGCTTTCAGAAACTGAACTGCTTGCGGAGTTTTCTTCTTTACTGCTACTGCTTGCACCGTTTGCCTCAGTACAGCCGGTCATTGCAGTAATCATACCGCAGAATATCAAAGCTGAAATAATTCTCTTATTCATATCCTTTTTCCTCTCTTTTTTAATAATTATGAAGTTTGTCTTTGTACGCTTTTATTATAAAATACAAGAGAAAATTATTCTATCATAATATTGATAAATTCATTTTAAATTCTGGTAAAATAAAAGCAGATTATCAGGTTTGAATAAGTGTTTCATCAGCAAGTTCCGAAAGAAATTTTGCAACGGAAATATTATCCCGTCTTTCGGGCGGAATCATATGTATAATCTGGTTAAGGGCATTAGTTGCCGAAGTTACGGCAATCGTTTCAGTGCATATACGCATTCTGTCACTAAGCATCTGCATAATATAGCTGTTTTCCTGACACCAGCAATTTATGGACGGAAGAAAAATTCCGTCCTTTTCTGATGCAAGAATTATATGTATATTCTGATTTTTAACAATAATTTCAGACAGCATGCGTAGTTCCTTTGAATACTGTTCAGAGGAAATTAATATTTTTCTTTCACATGCGAGTGAAAGGCTTCCGCTTACAATATTTTTAAGCTTTGAGCTTTCAACAAGTTTTTCAAGCTGAAAAATAAGAAACGAATTTTTTTTCTGAATATTATTTTCCGAATGTATCAATGAACGCTGACGGGCAATGCTGTTTATTTCCATAATATTTCTGAAAATATCTGAATCTGAATCAATGCCGTTATCGGAAAGAATTTCACTGACAAGCTCCGGACTTACTGCAAAAAATGCCGGAACAGGTAAAAATGCGTAAAAAGTACCTCTCTGACTGAAGTCGGGAGTGTCTGCAAGTATCTCAGGCATTTCGGCAAATCTGAAATCAGTAAAAAGTGGCTGACATCTTGATGTAATATGCCTTGCCATTTCCTCCTGACGTATGACAATATCGCTGTCAGTAAATATCATAGTCTGAGATATTTCTCTGCCGGCTGATGAACCGAACATTGACACGGCATTATTAATTAAAAAGAATGAACAGCCTATTATTAATTCATCATAATACTGAAAGTAATTCCAGCTTGCATTCTGATGAAAAAGAACGGAACTGAATATATTAAAAAAGTTGCGGAAATCGTTGCTTGACCCCGAATACTGAATCGTAAATACTGCACGGAAATTTCTTTTAAGCAGTTTTTTAAGTCGTTCCGTAAAGTTTTCCGAATAATTTCTGTCCTCCCATAGCCAGCGGAAGCCCTCTGTATCAACAAATAATAAATTTGCCGGTTTGGAAAGGGATTCGGCATAATCGAGCATTTCCTGTGTTGCACGTCTGCGACCCTCATTGCCCTCATAGCATACAGCTGTTGCAGTTTTTTCCTTTGCATTTCCGAAAAGGAGCTGTGTTTTAAATTTGTTTCTGCTGTTGTTTTTCCCCGAAAGAGCATAGCGGAGATGATGTTCAATTTCATCATGACCTGACAAATTCTCATGCGGAAAGATACTTCCCAAAGCTCTGCCAAGTTCCTCATCGCTGTGGTTATTAAGAATATATTGTATTATATCTTCAAAGTATACGGATTTTTCTGTAATGGCTCGTGAACCTGTTCTCCATTTGCTTACAAGGCTTGCGTCAACGTGAAGAATATGTGCAGTATCAGCAGTTGAAATTTTAAGAAAATTCATTATATATCCGAGTGTGGATATTCCTTTTCCTTTCATATTTCCCTGACTCCTTTCCCCTGAAAAATATATTCAAATTATACTATATATTGTTTTTCGTGTCAATATAATGCGTGTCAGTTTTATGTCAATGAAGCGGATTTGACAAAAGGCTTTATTTTATTGACTTTGTGAGCTTAATCTGTTAAGATATAGACAGTTACAGAAGACGTTATCCGGATAAATAATTCATTAAGTAACTTTTAAGGCTTATAAACAAACTTGTATGTTTTATTAGGAAAGAAGGATTTATCATGGCTGAAAACAAAGAATTCAAATTTGTAGACCACTATGAATTTGACGAGGAACTTTTAAAGAAGGCTTTCGCTGAGGCAAGAGCAGTCTATAAGGAACGTGGATTTATGCGTAAAATGGGATTCGGCAAAGCTCCGGCAATCACAACAGTTGATATGGCTAAGGCTTGGATGAGCGAAGGTCACCCCTTTACCTGCGACCACTCCGAAGAAGTATGTGCTGAAGCTCTTAAGGTTCTTGAAGCAGGAAGAAAAGCAGGCGTTCCGATTTTCCATACAACAACAGGATTCCTCGGCGAGAAACAGATGGACCTTCCGAGATGGGACGAAAAAATTCCTGTATCCACACTTGATATAAACAGTGACTGGATGGAAATTGACCCCAAGATTAAACCACTTCCCGAAGAACCTGTTATTCACAAAAAATTTGCTTCCAACTTTTTCGGCACACATCTTGCACAGACTCTTAATTATCTCGGTGTAGATACGCTTATTGTTATGGGTGCAACAGCTTGTGCCTGCGTAAGACATACTGTTATGGATTCAACAGGATACGGCTTTAAAACTATCGTTCCGGAGGGTACAGTAGGCGACCGTGTTCCGGGTGTTGTTGAATGGAACCTTTTCGATATGGAAGCTAAGTTCTGCGATGTTGTTCCTGTTGACGAAGTTGTAAAATATCTTGAAAGCATCGATTCTTCTGTTTACAGAAAGCATGAAAGAAAGTTCGACAAGTAATAATATAGTTAATATGTTTTTATAACAGACAATGGCGTTTGTATTTTAATAAAGGTCATTGTCTGTTTTTTATTTGAAAAAGGAGTGAACATATATGAAAAGAATTGGCGTTGACGTTGGCGGTACGTTTACAGATTTCATTTATGTAGATGATGACGGAAAAATTGAGGTTTATAAAACTTCAACTACACCTCATGACCCATCAGTCGGTATGATGGAAGGCATTAACGCAATATGTGACAAGTTAAATATTGCTCACAATGAAATTCAGGAAATATTTCACGGTACAACAATAGCTACAAATATGGTTCTCGAACACAAGGGTGCAAGAGCCGGAATGATTACCACAAAGGGCTACCGTGACATCATTCATATTGCACGTCACAAGAGACCTACAAACTTTTCAATTGTCGAGGATATTCCGTGGCAGAAGTATCCTGTTTGTCAGAGACGTGACAGATACGGCGTTTCCGAACGTGTTACCGCACCGGACGGAAAGGAACTTATTCCGCTTAATGAAGAAGAAGTCAGAAATGCTGTACGCAAGATGAAAGCGGATAAGGTTGAAGCTATTGCTGTATGTTTTCTTTTCTCCTTTCTCAATCCTGCACATGAGAAAAGAGTAAAGGAAATCATTAAGGAAGAATATCCCGAAGTTTATATATCGTTAAGCTCCGAAGTTCTTCCGCAGTTCAGAGAATATGAACGTTTCACAACAACAGGACTTAATGCTTACATAGGCCCTACAACTGCAAGATATATCAAACAGCTTGAAACTACACTTAAAGAACAGGGATATACTGCAAAAGTACATCTTATGCAGTCATTCGGAGGCGTTGCCTCTGCAAAGGCAGCACAGAAAAAACCTGTAAATCTTCTTCTTTCGGGACCTGTCGGCGGTGTTCTTGGTGCTATATGGACTACTAAGCTGACTGATATTAAAAACGTTATCACTCTTGATATAGGCGGTACATCAGCAGATATTTCTGTTCTTGCAAATCTTCAGCCGAGTATGAAGCACCTTCTTGATACTCAGGTAGGCGGATATGCTGCAATGGTTCCTATGATTGATGTTGGCACAATCGGTGCGGGCGGTGGCTCTATGGCATACATAGATGAGGGCGGATTCTTCCGTGTAGGCCCTCAGAGTGCGGGAGCTGTTCCGGGACCTGCATGTTATAACAGGGGAGGCGTTGAACCTACTGTATCAGATGCAAATATCATTCTCGGCAGACTTGGTACAAAGCTCCTCGGAGGCCGTATGGAAATCAAGCCCGAACTTGCTGAAAAGGCTATTATGGAAAAAATCGGTGTTCCTCTCAATCAGACTCTTGATGAATCTGCTCTCGGAATTATTGATGTTATGAATAATAACATGATTCAGGAAATCGAAAAGGAAAGTGTCAGACGTGGATTTGACCCCAGAGAATTTGCACTCTTTGCATGTGGCGGTGCCGGTTCACTTCACGCTTGTTCAGTAGCCCGTGAACTCGGTATGAAAAATGTTATAGTTCCGCTTAACCCCGGAGCTTTGTGTGCCGTTGGTCTTGTCAATACAGACCTTATGTATGACTTCTCAAAGACCGAAATGCAACTTTCAACAAAAGTTAATCTTGATGTTCTTGATGAAGATTTCAAGGTTCTTGAAAAAGAGGCTCACGACAGGCTTGTTGAAGATAATATGTCAGAGGACAATATTATAATTCAGCGTGTTGCTGACTGCCGTTATGAAGGTCAGGGCTATGAAATGCGTGTTCCGGTTATCGGCGGAAAGGTTACAGAAGATACTATTGAAAAGCTCAAGGAATCTTTCCACGAAACTCACAAAAAACAGTTCGGACGTTCATTCCGTCAGGTTGCTGTTGAAATCGTTAATATACGTGTTATCGGTACAGGTAGTATTGAAGACCTTAATGCTCTTAAAATCGAAAAGGGTAACGGTGATATTTCATCTGCTGTTTCCGGTCAGAGAAGTGTTACATTCAGAGTCAACGGCAAGCCTGAACATATGATGACTACTATCTATGAAAGAGCAGAATTAAAGGCAGGAGATGTTATTCAGGGGCCTGCAATCATCAATCAGATGGATACAACTATTGTTATTGAACCTGATTGTGTCGGAAAGGTAAACGATTACGGCATTATTGTTATCGACATCAATTAATGATAAGAAATACTGATTCATCTGATAAAGAAAGGAATGGTAATATATGTCTAAAATGATTGAGGGATTAAATATCCCAAGAGTAGAGGTTGACCCTGTTACACTTCAGGTACTGGGCGGTTCATTTAAGATGATTGCACAGGAAATGGGAATGGTTCTTTACAGAATGTCATATTCAAGCATTATCCGTGAATCAGAGGATATTGGTGCAGGTATCGTCGATATTACCGGCAGACAGCTCTGCGAAAGTGAAAGCACTCCTATGCATGTTGGTTCAATCGGCGGAAACGTAAAGGGTATTCTTACAAGGTGGAAGCTTGAGGATATTCATGAGGGAGATATTTTCATTCACAATCACCCATATTACGGAACATCACATTCACCTGACCTTCATATCTGTCTGCCTATATTCTATAAGGGAAAACTGATAAGCTTTTCTTGCGTACAGGCACATTTGCTTGATAACGGCTCGCATACCCCTGGTATGGACGTTTTCGCACGTGATATATATGCTGAAACCCGTATTTACTACGCTTTAAAGCTCTATGAGGGCGGAAAGAAAAATGAACAGCTCTGGAGAATGATTCTTGATAATGTACGTACTCCGTCTATGAATGAAAATGACCTCAAAGCTATGATTGCTTCTGCACAGCACGGTATAAAGCGTTTTACGGAACTTCTTGACAAATACGGCGTTGAAACTGTATTCTCTGCTATTGAGGACTGGATGGACTATTCCGAAAGAATGCTCCGAAATGCTATTGAAAAAGTTCCGGACGGAACATATTACGCTGAGGGATACCTCGATGATGACGGTGTAAATCTCGGAAAACAGCTTAAAGTATGTACAACCACTACTATCAAGGGAGATAGTGTCACTATTGACCTTACAGGAAGTGCAGATGAAGTTTATACGGCATTCAATGCATCATTTGAAGGCACTACAATGACTTCAATCAGCTACATTATGCATGCACTTTTCCTTGATGATGATATTTATCAGCAGTACATTCCGCAGAATGACGGTATGAGAAGACCTGTAACGGTAATTGCTCCGAAAGGCTGTATCTTCAACCCGAATTTCCCGAGAGCATCATTCTCAAGATTTAATCAGGCTAACCTCCTTGCCGACTGCGTAATGCGTTCTCTTGCAGACGTTATGCCTGAAAGAGTATCTGCCGGCACAAGTGCCCACATTCATTTTGTAAGCTATAACGGATTCAATAAGGATAAGGGCGAATACTGGGTATATCTTGAAGTTGATGAAGGTTCATACGGCGGACGCTGTGGCAAAGATGCAATAGATTCCTGTGATGCTCTTGTTGCAAATACAAGAAACGTTCCTATTGAAGAAATTGAATGGCATTATCCGCTCAGAGTTGAACGCTATGAGCTTAACCCCGAACTTGTTGCCCCCGGAAAGTGGAGAGGCGGTCTCGGAATTGTGCGTGAAACAAGATTTCTTCAGGAGGGTACTGTAACCTGTGAGGGTGACAGACATATTGAAGCTCCGAAAGGTCTTTTCGGAGGTTCTGACGGCCATTCCGCAAGTATGACAAAAAATCCTGATTCTGATAATCCTGTCTCTCTTCCTTCAAAGCTCTCCGATGAGGAATTTGCACTCAATGATGTTCTTCAGATTCGCACACCCTGCGGTGGCGGTTACGGAAATCCTTTTGAAAGAGACCCGAAACTTGTCCTCGGTGATGTTCTTGATGACTTTACAACAATTGAGGACGCAAAAAACAGTTACGGTGTTGTAATTATTCCGTCATCAATGACTGTTGACGAACAGGCAACAGCAGAATTGAGAAAGAAAAAAGCATAACTTATAACTGCTGAAAAAATCCGATAGTTTCTGATTTTGCCTGCTGAATTTCAATCATCCTTATCAGCAGGCAAAGTTTTTGATGAAAGGGTAGATAAATATGAGCCAAAAAAACAATAGAAACAATACTCTTATTTCTGATGACGTAATTCCGGTAACTTCAAGAAAAAGAACTCTCAGCGGTCTGGGATTTGCCAATATATGGATTGGTATGGCGATTGTTATTTCAGTATTCAGTTTCGGTGCAAGCGGAATTGAAAAAATGGGAATATTCGGAGTAGCATCAGCTACCTTTGTTGCAAATCTTATTATCGCCACAATCGGAAGCCTTACAGGAGATATAGGCGTTGAACATGGTCTTTCATTTGCAACATATCTCAGAGCTCCTTTCGGTATAAACGGTGTGCATATTCCGGCAGTAGTAAGAGGTGTTATAGCATCATGCTGGTTCGGAATAAATACATATATAGGTTCAACAGCAATAAACTACTTTACGGAGGCTCTTTTTGGTATTGACAACTGGTTTTTGTGGTTTATTATATTTGCCGTACTTCAGATTGTAAATACAATGCTCGGACTTAAAGCAATTGATAAATTTTCATCTTTTGCAGCACCCTGCATTATATTAATTACATGCTGGATGTTCTATAAGGTAAATCAGCTTGCAGTTCTGCAGAATTTTTCTGTTTTCGGCTATCACCCTGCACAGCCTTCCGCAAGCTACTGGTTTGTAACAATGAGTGCAAATATGGGAATGTGGGCAGCTCTTGCCGCTGATATTCCTAATATGACAAGAAGCCTTAAAGCTCCTTTAGGTGAAAAAAACTGGCTGAAACGTAATGTCAACAACTGGATTCCGCAGTTTGCAACACTTCCGATAATTGAGGCATTTATTGCCGTAATCGGTGCAATTTCATATAAGACAACCGGCAACTGGAATCCTGTTGAAGTTATTCAGCAACAGGCAAAGGGCGTAACTCTTATTATTCTGCTTGTTATGGTTATTCTTGCACAGTGGTCAACGAATACCGCTGCAAACCTTGTACCGCCTGCAATGTGCTTTACTAATGCCGGTGCAAAATGGAATCTCCCTTATAAAGTTGCCGTTGTAATTGCAGGTCTTATCGGCTGTCTCGTTCAGCCCTGGAATATTCTGAATCAGCTTTATACATATCTCGGATATTTTGGTTCAATTCTTTCAGCTATTGCCGGTATTATGATATGCGACTACTATATTCTGAGAAAAAGACGCCTTAACGTTCCTGAGCTTTTCAGCAATAACGGTCAGTACCGCTATAACGGAGGATTTAACATATGCGGTCTTACAGCTCTTGCGACGGGAACTTTAATGGCAAATGTCTTTCCGGATTTCGGATATTTCTTCGGATTCCCGACAGCATTTATAACATATCTTCTTATGATGAAATGCTGGTATCTTAAAAAATTCCCGCAGAAAGAAATCACATCAGGATTTTCAGATGAATATCTTGGAATTTCCGCAAGCCGTGACTGGGTTCTTGAGGGATACGAAAAGAATGCCGGATATGAAAGTGTTCCGTCAGTTGATATTGATGAAGACCTTTCTGTATACAAGGGCGGAAAAGATTATGAGGAAAGAACAGGCAACAGACTTATTATAACTTTCGGCAGACAGTTCGGAAGCCGTGGCAGAGAACTTGCACATATTCTCGGAAAAAAGCTTGATATTCCCGTATATGATGAAGATATGATAAAATATGCATCGGCTGAGCTTGATATTTCCGAAGATGATATAAGAAAAAGCGAAGAAGCTCCGAGAAATGAACTTCTCCATACTCTTAAAGCCGGAATAATGTATTCCGCAAAGGAATACGATGCCTCAACGACTGATAAAATGTTCCTTATACAGTCAAATATAATTCTTCAGCTTGCAAAGATGTCGCCTTGCATAATAGTCGGAAGATGTTCAAACTATGTGCTTGAAAAGGAAGGTATCAAAACTGTTGATATTTTCGTATCGGCTGAAACAGAGGACAGAATTAATCAGATTGAAAAGCGTTACGGTCTTTCACGTCAGAAAGCCAGAAATTATATTGCAAAAAAAGAAAAAAACAGAGAATATTATTTCAATTACTACTCATCATATGAATGGGGCAATCCGCAGTATTATGACCTTTGTGTCAATACAAGCTCTATGAGCCTCGACAATCTTGCAAATCATATCTGTGCATATATAAATGCAAACTGAATTATTGACATAATAAAAAATAAAGTGTAAAATATAAACCGGTGTACCCTGAATTTGTTTCAGGGTCACCGGCGTTTCATAATATTTATAAAGGAGTGATAATTATAAATACATTTTATATTATTGTTGCGGGAATACTCTGGGGAATTATTTCGCTTTTTGTTACACAGCTCCAGTCACTGGGACTGAGTTCAATGGAGATTGTCGCTCTGAGAGTATTTTTTTCAGCCGTCATACTTTCAGTATATATTCTGATAAAAGACAAGTCAAAGCTGAAAATAAATCCGAAAGATATTCCGCTTTTTATCGGCACCGGCATAGGCAGTATTGTATTTTTCAATTTCTGCTATTTTGAATCTATTGAAATAATAGGCGGTGCGTCCGTTCCCGCATTGCTTTTATATACTGCTCCGATATTTGTTATGATAATATCTCTGTTTTTATTCAAAGAAAAAATAACCGTCCGGAAAATTTTATCACTTGTTATAACGTTTACAGGTCTTATTCTTGTTACGGGAGCTTTTTCCTCGGGTGAAAAATTATCTCCGAAAGCTTTACTTCTCGGACTTGGTTCAGGTCTGGGATATGCATTATACAGCATATTCGGAAAGTATCTTGTACCGAAATACAATTCTCTTACCGTTACAGTATGGACTTTTATTGTTGCAACGCTCGGAGCTGTTCCTTTTTCGGGAATATTAACAGATATTCAGCTTTTTATAAACTGGAAAGGAATAATCTGTGCTGTTCTGCTTGCACTTCTCAGCACAGTTCTGCCGTTTCTTTTCTATACAAAGGGGCTTTCCGGAACTGATGCGGGAAAAGCCTCCATTCTTGCAACGATTGAACCGTTTGTTGCAACTATAATAGGTGTAACTGTATTTAATGAAAAAATTACAGCGATGAAAATCATAGGAATGGCAATGATACTCTATGCTATAATTATTCTGAATATTAATTCAAAAACAGAAAAAGTTTGTGAATGATATGAAAAAACGGAGCAACAAAACGTTACTCCGCTTTTTTATAAAATTTTTATTAGCTAAAAAAAAAAAAAAAAAAAAAAAAAAAAAAAAAAAAAAAAAAAAATATTCTTCTTGACAATGTGAATAAAAACGTGTATATTAAATATATATTTAAAAGCCATTAATACT
>JAEDMB010000191.1 GCA_016303235.1 Oscillospiraceae bacterium | reverse complement strand
TCTATTCAGCGGAAGTCATACTCATAAAAGCCGAGCGGTACCTCTTTGCGTTCTGTCTATGCAAAGGTTTTTAATGCACAGTCAATTTATAGTAATCTACAATGTGACTAACTATTTGATTTTCAAGGTTCTGGCTGATAAAACTAATATTGCTGATATTAGTTTTATCAGTTTTATCAGCCTTATTAATTTTACCATTTTTATCAGCATTTGTCAAGAGCTTTATTATAAATTATAGCGAATTTTTAAAAAATATAAAAGGCAGATAATACCCATATGCAGAGGATAACAGATATAAAACAGCCATCGGTTTACAGGTTTGTTTTTAACGGAATTGCTATATTTTCCATTGTATAAAGCAATCAGAAAAACAGCTGAAATAAATCCGTACTGATAAGAAAATTCTGCAAAGCTGTTATATGACGGCAAATATTTCAGAGTTATTAAAACTGCACTCACGCTGATGAAAGCAGGTATCTGTTGGTTTTTGTTTCTGATTAAGAAAAATATCAGTATCCAAGCCGGAACTATATAAGACCAGTCGCACAGGTCAGACAGTACAAAGCATACGGCAGTCAGTATTATTTTCTTTTCAGTATGTAAATTTCCTGAAACTATTTTCAGCATTATCAGACATATGCAGAAATTGAACATTATATTTAAATTCATCAGAAATTCAGAAATGCTTTGCGGAGTTCTTCTGAAAATCATCAAAAAGTAAAACGGCTGTGAAATTACTGCAAAGATTATCATTCTAAGAAAATATTTTTTTCTGTTACGTGTGTGACGAAATCCCTCAGCGATGAAAAAACTCATCACCGGAGCTGTAAGTCTGCCGATGAAACGCATAGCAAAGTAAAGAAAGCTCTCCGACGGGACAAAAACAAAAGCAACGTGGTCGATTATCATCGCAATGACTGCAATGTATTTCAGTGAAGTTGCTGAAAAGATTTTTCTGTTCAATTTTCAAATCACCTTTCTATGCATTTTTTAATCCGTTCGGAATAAATTCCGATTCTCTGCGTTCACGTTCCGCACCGACAAGCGACTGTACATAAGTACCGCCCATAACTTTCTCTGCCACAGAAAAAATATCAGCAGATTCTTTCAGCTTTTTTCGTTCAGCATCAAGATTTTCTTCTGCTTTTTTTAGATTTTCAGTTTCATTGCTTATAAGAATATCAACGTTTTTGTAGTTGAAACTGTTGATACTCGGATATTTTTTAAGCGTTTCCTCTGCTTGCTGACGTGTAAAGACTTCCGATGTTTTACCCTCAAAAACAATTCCGATTTTCTCTTTGAGTTCATAAAAAGTTTTCAAATCTGATTTTGATTTTTCTGCAAGTCTTTCTTTTTCAGCTACAGTTTTTTCACAGCTTTCAAAATCCTTTTTAAGAGTTTCAAGAGTTGCTCCGGAATTTATTCTGCTGTTCAGGGCGAGTATCTTATCAAGTTCGCTGTCGTTATTCCAGGAAAAAGGTTTTTGTCTGTTAATCTTTCGCATTGGTAAATCTCCATGTGAAAATGCTACTGTATATAATTTTACTGTCCTTAAAATCACAAATTCGGAGCTTTCTTTTTTCACGGAACTGATTTTTCTTTCAAGTTCTGATTCGTATTTCTTTCGGGCATTGATTCTGTTTCTGAGTGCATATTCACTGTAAAATTCTCCGAGAGATTTCAGGCGGATAAAATTTTTTGAATCATAAGATTTTACGGCAATATATTTTCCTCGCTTGATTTCATATTTTTCCTTTGCAAGCTTTTCAAGAAGTTCATCAACGCTTCCTGACTGCATCAGAAGTCTGTCAATATCTTCACGAAGTTTTTCACGAGCTGAACCAGTCGGCTTAAATTCCTTTTCGATTTTTCTGATTTCATCAACGTAACATTCCTGTGCTTCAAATCCGTTTTCAGTTTCACGGTACGGAATATTTTTTTCATCAAGCTTTGACTGTACAAAAGCCTGCTTGTCCGGTGATGAATAGAAAAATGATTTGTAAGGAGATAATTTCTGAATTTCAAGATTTTTGTTTTCTTTTTCAGTAAGTTTCAGTTTTTCTTTAAGCCGAATTATTTTATCGGCAGACAAATCTTCTTCCGAAATTTTTCTTGACTGACGGAGTGCGGAAATAATTTTTTTCTCGTCCTGAGATTTTTTAAAATCATCGACATTGAGATGTTCATATTTTGCGTTTTTATCTTCACGGGAAAATCCATGTTCCTGCAAAATTTTTTCCATAACTTCACGTTCACTGTCCTCCCATGCAACAAGCTGATTTTCTTTTATGCTTTTTGGATTAAATCCCTGTTCGATTAATGCAGATTTCATTGACACACCTTTGCTCAAACTGTTTTTTCTTCCCTCCGTATAAAACGGAATGAAGTTTATATGCAGATGCGGACTTGCTTCGTCCATATGCAGAACCGCATTGAAAACATGCAGATTTGGATTTCTTTTCTGAAAACTTTTCATATATTCATCAAGCATTGATTTTGTGATTTCTCCTGTTTCGCTTCTGCAAGGTGCAGTTTTGCTGTCACCGAACTGCACAACAATTTCATAAAAGGCTTCTTCTCTTTTTCCTTTTGAAATATGACTGTAATAATCTTTTATACGTCTGCAAGGCTGTTTCTGTTTAGCATTATATTCTGCAAGAGATTCTTCAAAAAGTTCCTGATATGCTTCACGAATATCCTGTTTTTTATATGTAATGTTTTCAAAAATTTTGCTTTTGTTTACATTGCTTGCGATAAATTCTCTATTGTTATGTTCAACGTTTGCTTCATGTGGAACACTTGCTTTTCC
>JAEDMB010000047.1 GCA_016303235.1 Oscillospiraceae bacterium | reverse complement strand
TTATTCGGAAGTCCTGCAAGCTTTGCAACATCTATACCGTAGCTTTCATCGACTCCGCCGTTTACTATCTTTCGGAGGAATCTTATACTGTCGCCTTTTTTATTTACTGCTATACTGTAATTTCTTACGCCCTGAAGTTCGTTTTCAAGTTCGATAAGTTCGTGATAATGAGTAGCGAAAAGAGTTTTACAGCGTAATTTTTTTGAAGTGCATATATATTCCGCAACGGCTTTTGCAATGCTTACGCCGTCAAAAGTGGAAGTACCTCTGCCCACCTCGTCAAGAATTACAAGGCTGTTCGGAGTAGCATTTTCAAGTATATCTGCGACTTCACTCATTTCAACCATAAATGTACTCTGACCGGCGGAAAGGTCATCGGAAGCTCCGACTCGTGTAAATATGCGGTCAACAATCGATATTTTAGCGGAATTTGCTGGTACAAATGAACCAATCTGTGCCATAAGAGTTATTATTGCGGTCTGACGCATATATGTGGATTTACCCGACATATTAGGGCCTGTTATTATTGACATGCGATTTTGGTTTGTATCAAGATATACATCATTAGGAACAAATACTTCACCGTCAAGCATTAATTCTATAACGGGGTGACGTCCTGCTTTTATATCTATAATGCCGTCTATTGAAATATCCGGCTTGACATACTGATTTTTTAATGCTGTATTTGCAAACGATGCGAGAACATCTATTGATGCTACTGCCTCGGCAGTACGCTGAACCTTTTCAAGCTGTGTTGAGAGATAATCACGTACTTCCGCAAAAATATCGGATTCAAGGGATAATGCTTTATCTTTTGCACTTAAAATACTGTTTTCAGCGTTTTTGAGTTCCTCAGTGATGAATCTTTCAGAATTTGCAAGAGTCTGCTTTCTTATGTATGTTGCGGGAACAAGTGAATAATATGAACGTGTAACCTCTATGTAATAGCCGAATACACGGTTATATCCGATTTTAAGATTTTTAATTCCGGTTGTCTCACGTTCACGCTGTTCAATGCCGTCAATAATTTCCTTGCCGTGAGTCATTATGTGACGGAGCTTGTCAAGTTCCTGATTGAATCCCTCTTTGATAACTCCGCCCTCTTTTACTGATACAGGCGGTTCGTCATTGATTGCATTTTCAATAAGATTTGATATGCTTTCAAGGGTATCTATATCATTATTATATTTTGATATAAGCTTTGAACTGTTAAGTTTTGAGAGCTGTTCCTTTAAAAGCGGTAACTGTTTTGACGTTGCGGAAAGTGATTTCAGGTCTCTTGGAGTAGCCGTTTTATACATAACTCTTGTCATAAGGCGTTCAATATCATAGATACTGTCAAGTATATCTGTTATATCCATAAGCACAACGCTGTATCTCACAAATGTTTCAACGGCATCAAGACGCTCCATAATTCTTGCAGGACTTAAAAGAGGCTGTTCAATATAGGTTTTCAAAAGACGTCTGCCCATTGACGTTTTAGTTGAATCAAGTACCCACAAAAGAGAACCTTTTTTTTCCTTGTTACGGAGAGTTTCAGTAAGTTCAAGATTTCTTCTTGCATTAAGGTCAAGTCCCATATATGAACGGCTGTCAAGAATTTTTATTGAAGTAAATCTTGATGCAGATGATTTCTGCGTATCGTCTATATAATTAAAAAGTCCGCAGACTGCACAGCAGTCCTCACCGTCATCGCTTATATTAAGCTCCGGAAGTTCTTTTACATTAAAGATTTTTTTAATATTTCCGGCATTTATTTCGGGCGAAAAGCATACATCATCACGGAGAGTAACCGAACATTCAAGGCGTGATTTTACAAAATCCGCAACGCTTTTAAGGTCAAGGAAATCCTGATTGAATATAATTTCCGCCGGCTGATACCTTGAAAGTTCGTTTATTATTTCCGTACCTGATTCGGCATTGCCTATTAATATCAGAGATGCCTCACCCGTTGAAATATCCGCAAAGGCGATACCGCAGTTTTTTGAATTTTTGCTGTAATATGCAGAGCATATATAATTATTACGGCTTTCGTCAAGCATATTTCCGTCAGTAATAGTTCCCGCCGTAACTACTTTTATTACGTCACGGACAACAATTCCCTTTGATTCGGCAGGGTCTGTAAGCTGTTCGCATACAGCAACCTTATATCCCGAATCAATGAGTTTTTTAATATATACATCGGCACTGTGAAAAGGTACACCGCACATAGGTGCTTTTTTCTCAAGACCGCAGTCACGTCCCGTAAGAGTAAGTTCCAGTGTTTTTGAAGCAAGAAGTGCATCATCAAAAAACATCTCATAAAAATCTCCCAGGCGGAAGAATAATATGCAGTCCTTATATTTTTCCTTTACTTCAAAATACTGGCACATCATAGGAGATAATTTGCTTTTATCTATATCTGTCATCTGTTTTATACTCCTGTTCTGTTTTTAATGACAGCCTCCGCATGAACCGCAATTGCCACTGCAACTGTGTGTAGCCTCACAAGTATCGGGGTCTTCACCGTTAGCACACATTGTAATTATAGTGTTTATCTGACTTAAAAGATTATCCATTTCATCTCTCTTAACTGAAAATTCAATCATGTTTTCATTCTGCATAATTTCAGAATAGAGGTTCTGGAGTTCACCGTTAAGGGTATCAATTCGGCTGTCGTCCTTATCCTTTTTACCTGATTCCATGCTTATTTCCATGCGTTTCATTTCAAATTCGTGAATCATGTTCTGAAGATTTTCGTCATTGTCATTAGCTGTTTTAGCTTTCATGTATGCGATGTATCTTTCATCTTTCTGAAGTTCTTTTCCGAGTTCTCTTGTCATTCTGATAATATCCATAGTATTAAAATCTCCTTTTAAATTAAATTATTTCACCTGTTACAGCCCAGTTCATAGAGTCTGTAACTCTTATATTTACAAACTGCCCTATAAGTGATTCGTCACCTTTAAATTCGGCAATTATAAATTCATTGCTTTTTCCTGTCAGAAATCCCTCATGCTTTTTGCTTTTTCCGTCAGCAAGCACCCTCATAGTTTTTCCGATAAAGCGTTTGTAATGCCTGTCAGAAATTTCTCTCTGAACTTCAAGAAGTTCCCTCATTCTCTGACTTTTTGATTCTTCGGGAGTTTTGTCGTCAATAGTACTTGCCTTAGTGCCGTTACGCCTTGAATATATAAACGAATATATATTGTCGTATTCAACCTGTTTTATAAGTTTTATAGTATCCTGAAATTCCTCATCGGTTTCATTCGGGAAGCCTACTATTATATCAGTAGTAAGTGAAAATCCGCTGTCATGTGAACGGAGGTAATTCACCGTTTCAAGATATTTTTCAACGGTATAATTGCGGTTCATCGCTTTGAGAATATTATTGTTTCCGCTCTGCACCGGCAGATGAAGATGCTTTGCAACCTTGTCACATTCAAGAATAGTATCAAGAAGTTCCTTTGTAGCATCTTTCGGGTGAGATGACATAAATCTTATAATAAAATCGCCCTGTATTTTATTTAATTCTCTTAAAAGCTGTGGGAAAGTCAGACCGTTTTCAAGGTCTTTTCCGTAAGAATTTACATTCTGACCCAAAAGCATAATTTCCTTGTAGCCGTTATTTACAAGTTCGGTTACTTCATTTATTATATCATCTGCATTTCTGCTACGCTCACGTCCTCTGACATAAGGCACGATACAGTAGGTGCAGAAATTATTGCACCCGAACATTATCGGGACAGATGCCTTGAAACTGCTTTCCCTCACCTGTTCCGCACTGCATGAAAAATCCGCATATTCAGATATATCATAGGCAAGCCTTTTATTCTGAATATGTTCGTAAATAAGCCTTGGAAGTGAATTTATTGCAGAAGTTCCGAGAACTATATCAACCTGCGGATATGATTTTTTAATGCGTTCAAGATTTTTTTCCTGAGCCGTCATACAGCCCGAAACTCCTATTATCAAATCGGGATTTTCGGATTTCAGCTTTTTCATACTTCCGATTATTCCGAAAACTCTTTCCTCCGCACTCTCACGCACTGCACATGTATTAAGAATTATAATACCGGCATTTTCGGGGTTATCCGTAAATGAAAAACCGATTTCTTTCAGTATTCCCTTTATTTTTTCGCCGTCCGAAACATTAAGCTGACAACCGAAGCTATGCACATATGCCTTTATATTTCTGCCGGAAAAGGTTTCCTTTAATTTTTCCGTATAGTTCATTTCCAAAAAATCACCTCTTACTCATAATATGATATTATAACACATCTTAAGATTCAATGCAAGTATTTATTCTGAAAAAAAGAGAAACTCCGCCGTTTTAATGGCAGAGTTTCTCATAGCGGGAAAATATTTTTTTATGAAGAAATCAGGTTTAAATCATACAGCTGTCCTGAACGGATATTTTTCTGTTGTCATATAAAATATCCGCAACAAGCCTGTATCTTTTTCCGGAATCGGCTCTGTATTTTTCGCTGAATATGTAATAAAAGCCTTCTGTATCTATATCATTTACAATTATATCCATATATTTTCCGAAAATGTTTTTCTGAAGAAGTATTTTTCCGGTCATATCAGATAAATCACTGTTTCCTGTAATTTTAACATAGCAGTCGGCATATTTTCTGCTTACAGAATTAATATTAACTGTAATGCTTTTTATATTGTCCCCGTATCCCATTATACTGCTGTAAACGGTCATATAGTCAAGCTCATCAATAACACCATCATTGTTTACATCGGAAATATCTATATAATCAGAGCTGATTTTTATATTTCCCTCAAGAACTTTTTTGATTATTACAGCATCTGCTATATTGATTTGCCCGTCCTTATTAATATCCGGAGTATTATTTTCAGTTTCAAAAGGAGGAGGAACAGATTCAGTACTGGACGGTCTTTCATCAGTATTTAAAGCAGTTGTTGTTATTAAATTAGTTGTTGTTACAAAAAACGTTGTTGTTGTTACAAAAACTGGTGTTGTCGTATGAGGTTTTGTCACAGATGTTCCGCATGATGTAGTCTCTGTTGTTTCCAATGGCACTGTTGGTTCTGCAACAGTTGTTGTAGTTACAACAGCACAATTTTCTGTCGAAGATGTTGTATCAGCTATTTCATTCCAGTCCTCGAAATCATAATTCTTTGGTTTTTCGGCAATAATTCTTCCGGAACTGCTTATCAGGTTATATATAAATTCTGTATCCGAAACATCATCATACCATTCAAAATTTCTGAAATTTTCAGTGATTTCTTTAACAGAATAGTAATCAAGAGATTCATCAAACTGAATATCATAATATATAGCACCATTGCTGTCAACCTGAACATCGCTTATTGAAAGTATGCTTTCACTTAAACTGTAAATATCCTGTATATCATGTGCGTATCTCATATAAATTCTGACAGTATGGGAATATTCATATACATTGTCTGATATTTTATATGCAGTGAAAAGCTTTTCAAGATAATTTTCAGCATCATTTGGATTTGATACAAAAAAAGCATTTATCATAAGGTAATTTATATCATAATTTTCATATCCGTAAAAGGCATTGAAAATATATATATTATCTTCTTCCGTATAGTTATATATATAATTAAGCCTTTCGGAAAACTGTACTTTTCCCGTAAAAATTTCTCCTCTTAAAGAATCAATATTCATTTCGGGTTTTATGCAGTTCTGAAACTGATTTTTTTCATCTTCATCAAATTCACTGACATCTGCAAGAATACCATAATATTCACAGCTTGTCTCATATTTATAAATTCCGTCAGAGCTGTAATCAACCTGTACTTCCTCATAAATAGCCTTTGCCTTAATACCCGTGCATAATATAAGCATTATAAAAATACCGGTAAAAATTCCTGTAATTTTTTCTGTTATTTTCATTATATAATTCTCCTGAAAAAAATGTATTTTTTATATATACGGTCAGGAACTTCATTTTACTTCATAATTTTCAGAATTATATATACTTTCAGCGATATGCACTAAATCAACATCAGATTTCTGTGCATTTATTTCATAAGTATATTTATCGTCCTGCCACAAGAGAATATTAAGACCGTCTGATTTAAGAATATATCCGTCAAAGCCATTAATTTTTACATGAGCATATCCGGAAAATCTGCTGTCTGCTCCGAATGATACTGATGATACATAATAGCTGAAATTTATATATGATTCTCCGTCAGAATAGAAAATATCAGCATTGCTTTCACCGATATTTTCCGATACTTTTTCATAACCCTGCGGAATATATTCCGGATATATGACAGATTCTATACTGCTGTTTCCGGTATCGCTGAAATATATTCCTATCTGATTTTCAAGCCATTCTATAACAGTTCCCCATACAACGGCACGCACTTCGGGTACTGCTATTGAAGTTCCGGTTAATATAAGAATTACTGATGCTACTGAAACAAAAGCCTTGCTGTATAAAATATTATGTTTTACTTTTATTATTCCCCTTGGATTTATTCCGTATTTTTTCAAATCAGAATACATTTTTCTGTTGAAATTTTCAGAAAACACATGAATATTTTTTTCATTATATCCCTCAAGAAGCTTTTCACTGTTTTCATTTGCACTTTCCCTCAGTGCCTGAAAAAGTATTTTATCAAATTCAGTTCCGGTCATTAAAAATTCTCCTCCCTTCTTCTGGATATAATATCAGCAAGCATTTTTTTAGCTCTGAAAATTCTTGAATTTACTGCCTTGTCTCCTATGCCGAGAATATCTGCTATTTCATGTTCTTTAAGACCATGATAATATTTAAGCTCAAGAACTGTTCTGTATTTTTCATTCATAAGGCTAAGACATTCCTTTACTTCATCTTTATCAACACTGTAGCTGTCATCAGATACAAGATTATATTTTGACTGATATTCTTCTTCATCGAGCGGTAAAGGCTCGGAACGTTCTTTTCTAATCATATCCCTTACTGTATTTTTAAGAATCAATATAATAAGATTTTTTATATGTTCCTCTGATATATCATAGAATTTTTTTATATGATTTATTACTTTCATATAAGTATCATGAACGGCATCTTCTGCCGAATCTTCATTTCCAAGCATTTTGTATGCTATATAATAAAGCTTGTTTCTGTATTCTTTATATAGATATTCAAAAAGCTTTCTGTCATCATCACTTTCAAGTGACATAAGATAAAAAGCAATCAGGCAAATCACTTCCCCTCTGTATATATTACGTTTCTGATTTGTTTTTTACTTCAAAAAAAAGCGGACGAAAAAGTCCGCTTTAATTCTGATTTTTTTAATAGATTATATCATCAAAACTGTTGTCATAGTCAGATGAACTGTAAACGGTTGACGGTGATGAATAGCCGTAAAGATAGGATTTTACAATAGCTCTTGCCTCCTCATCGGTTTCGGCAAAGCCTGTATTCTTTAATACTGAAGATATGAAGTTTATAAGGTCTTCTTCCGTTGCATATCCCTCAAGACTGTCAGTATTTTCATCAATCATATATGCACCTGATTTATCCGGAACATTGAGTTCACCTATTTCTGATGATGAAATTTCAAGAACGATATTTCCGTAATTTACATCTTCAATATCAATATCAAAGCTTGCTTTCTGTGATGAACCGTCAGAATTGAGTGCAACGGCAAACGGTGCGGAATCGTTTACTGAGAAATTAAGATTTCCGTTCACATATCCGTAATCCTTGTTGACTGTTTCAAGGTCTGTAAATTCAACAAGTATTTTTGTATCCTCATCGTATTCAGTAACTGTCATATCAACAGAACCTGTATATTTATCATCATTTACAGTATAATCTATATCGCATTTAACGGACATATCTTCTTCTGAATTTGTGAAACTGAATATTCCGTTTGCAGTCTGTTCGCTTTCACCTGTGAAAAGAAGTTCAAATCCATCGTCAATATTATCCTTGAGAGTATATCCTCTGATTTCGCCCGTCGGGTCAACGTATGTTTTAAGAGTAAGAATTAAATCATCGTCTTCGCCGTCCTCATCGGATTTGATATCTTCAAGGGCATTGTCAAGGTCGGAAATATAGGTTTCCTCATCGCATACTGCAAGACGTGTGACAATAATATTCTTTACTGTTTCATCTTCCTTGAGAGCGTTTATATATTTTTCGGCAGTATTTTCGAGGAATTCCTCATTCATCTCGACAGTAAGAACAGTATATTCATTTGTATACTTGCCGACAGTAACCTCTTCGCCCTTTTCCTGCTGTACTTCTGATACACATTCATTCCAGAGTGAAGTATATTTTTCGGCAAGTTCACGGAACTCGTCTTTTGTGAGAATTTCTTCGGGGTCGCTGTAAAACTTTCCGACAACTTCAAGAGCCTTTGCATCTTCATCAGAGCTTGCGGAGGCACTTAAATCCATACCGAGGTATCTTTCTGTAATCTGCGGAACTCTGCCCAGCATAAAAAGATTTGCATAATCGATTGACATTTCAAGGTCAGCAATATCATTTTCATTAAAGTCAAGACCAAGGTTACAGCCTATAACTCCCTGAAATAATGATTCATCAAGAGTAAGGGATATATTATTGATATTGTCCACAAAACTATTGGCTTTGTCAGTACCGCCCATAGCATTTTTAATCAGTGTTTTCAGACCGTCACTCATTGTATATGTAACGTCCATTTTAGAATTGATACCTTTTCCGGAATCCTTTCCCATAATATCAACATACTTGTTGTATGATTCAGAAAGATATTCAATCTGTTCACTCGTATTTACATCGTTTACCCATGCATAATATTCCTTCGGAGAAAGTGTTGCAAGCTTGACTTTATTCTTTACAAATGCAGAAGTATTATAAGCAATAACTGAACCTCCTGCAACAACTGCAACGACACCTGCTGTTATACCTGCAATAACAGGTGCTTTGCCTTTCTTTTTTACGGGTTCAACACCGCTTACAGATTCATTAAATTCAGACATAAAAAAATTCTCCTTTTAAATAATAATTATGATAACATAATATCATGTTTAATTTATAATGTCAACAAATTCTGCAATTATTTACCGTTTTGTAATTTTTCGGCAAAAAAATATTTCACAATCCAGGCATATTTTTATTATATGTGAGAATAATAGAATCAGTTCCCCGTGAACAACAATACTTTTTTGAAAAAAAGGAGATTTTGTGTTATGGAACCTATGAAGAAAAACACATCAATCAAGTGTACTGTTTCACAGTGCAAGTACAACATGGTTACAGAAGATTATTGTAGTCTCAACTGCATCTCTGTCGGAACTCATGAGGCTAACCCTACTGTTCCGGAATGTACTGACTGCCACTCATTTGTAAAGCGTACAGGTTGTTGCGACTGATTCTAAAGCCCGATTTTTTCGGGCTACATAGTTACATACAAGATAATTTATGTGTATTTTAAACAAAAAATTATAAACTCTCACGTGTAAAACATAAAACTTTTTTCAGGTGCTTGCAAAATTTTCTGAAATGAGTTATAATATATCTGTGCTTGATAATTAGTATTTATTACAGCAATTTTTTTAACAGGAGGCTGAAAAGCATGTCAGATAAAACTATGACCTTTTCCGTAAACGAGGACAGAGAAAGCGAACTTAAAAAAAATCTCACTATCATTTATGATGCCCTTGTACAAAAAGGATATAACCCAATTAATCAGATTGTAGGATACATTCTCTCTGAAGACCCGACCTACATAACAACTTATAACAATGCAAGAAATCTTATCCGCCATATCGACCGTGACGAGCTTTTACAGGTTCTTGTAAAATCATATCTCAATTCCTGATGTATCCGGTGGGCGGAAAATAATTTTTTTCCGCCCGTTTCTGCTTTAGCATAACTTTCCGCAAATAATCAGACTGATTATGCGGATAATAATATTGCGGAACTTATTCCGCAAAAAATGCTTCAGGAACTGAAATATTATGAAAAAACAAATTATATCTGTTCTGACTTCATTTGTTACAGCATTGCCCTTAATGGGAATCAATGCCTTTTCAGTCGGATACGGTCAGGGTACTGCCGTTGATGAGAATAACTGTCCGACAGGTGCTGTTGAGTTTAACTCAATGTACTGTGATTCAGGAACTTATTCTCTGACAGGTGACAAGTCAAGAATTATAATTACTTTTGACCAGGGCTATGAAAATGGCTATACGTCAAAAATTCTTGATACCCTGAAAGAAAAAAACGTTTCAGCAATATTCTTCCTCACAGGCGACTATGCCAAAAAGGAAAAGGCTCTTGTCAGACGTATGATTGATGAGGGTCATGTTATCGGAAATCATGGTATGACTCACGCTAAACTTCCGGATTTGTCTCCCGATGAACTTAAAGAAGAAGTAATGTCGCTTCATCAGTATGTGCTTGATGAATACGGCTATGAAATGCAGTATTTCAGATACCCATGCGGTGAATATTCAGAAGAAACTATTGAACAGCTCCGGAATCTCGGATATAAAACTCTTTTCTGGAGCTTCGCATATGTTGACTGGAAAACAGACAGTCAGCCGTCACCTGATACCGGATTCAAAAAGCTTACAGAATCAGCTCATGGCGGTGAAATTCTTCTTCTTCATTCCGTATCCGCTACAAATGCCGAAATCTTAGGCGATGTTATTGACTGCCTGAGAGAAAAGGGATTTAAAATTTAATATTTTTTCAGAGGGACACGGCATGCCGTGTCCCTCTATATATTTTCTCACATAAATTCGCATTTGATAAAACGCATAATATGTTCATAATCAAGGGCAACATCATTTCTGAGATGTTCGCTTATGCTCTCAACAAGCTTTTCGGGACGCACCCACATATAATCTCCGTGTTCTGTGCTTAATGATACCATATCATGATTTGAAGTGCAGAGATAGAAAATTATTATAACATTCCTGTTTTCGGAAACAATAAAGCTTGATGCATGTGTTATTTTCTTTACTTTTACATTAAGACCTGTTTCCTCATATATTTCACGCTCAAGAGCGTTTTCGGGAGATTCACCGAATTTTATTCTTCCTCCGGGAAATTCCCATTCGCCTGCTCCTGTTGTTTCAAAATCCGAACGCTTTAACAAAAGGATTCTTCCACGACAGCAAACTATTCCCTTAACTTCCGTTACAATTTTTTTATCCATAAAAATTCACTCCGTTTTAATTCTGCTGACTGCTGTTCTGTGTATCTGAAGATACGGTTTTATTATTGTCTGATTTTTCAATGTCATCAAGACTCATATCGATGAAATTACCGCTGTTGCCTGTAACTTTCGGGAGTTCACCGTTCCACTTTGTAATCTGTTCATACTTGATTACAATTTCGGAAAGTGATTCCTCAAGCATTTTGTTAGCCTCTGCCTGTGCCTTAGCTGTTGCGAGAATAGCCTCTGCTTCTGCATTTGCCTTGATAGTTTTTTCCTTTGCCTCCGCCTCTGCAACTACAATAGCCTGTTGCTGTTCTGTCTTGGTTTTTATGAGATTCTGTTCAGCTACCTGCTTTGCCTCAATTGCGGAATTAAATTCCTGTGAAAAGTCAAAATTTACGATATTGAATTTCTCTATGTATATACCGTATTCGTTCAGCTTTTCGCTAAGAGTATCCTTTATTTCATCACCTACAACTGTTCTTTCGGTAATAAGTTCCTCAGCTGTATATTTTGCAGTTGCCGATTTCATAGATTCCTGAAGTATCGGAGTTACAAGAATGGTTTTGTAATCAACGCCGACATTTTTATAAAGATTTGCAGATGCGTCAGTGCTTACCCTGTAATTGACCGCAATTTTACTGCTTACTGTCTGCAAGTCCTTTGATACTGCGGAGGCATCAACTTCATAGACCTGTATTTTATTCGACATCTTAACAACGCTCTGAATAAACGGTATTTTGAAATTAAGACCTTCCTGCATTACATTCTGATTAACTTTTCCGAGTGTCATAACTACTCCCGTATGACCTGCCGGAATAATTGTAAACGAACCGCATACAAGTATAAATGCTCCGACTCCTGCTACAATCCATTTTACAAAGCCTTTTTTTCTTTTAGGTGAACCGTCCTTGTTAAGTTCTTCAAATTTTGGTTTAAACATAGTGTTTCCCTTTCATGATATTAAATTATATTAATGTTTTTTTCAGTTCTGATTCCATTTCAGATTTAAGATATGAACTGCGGTAGGCAAGTATCATTATAAGCATAGCCTTGCGGAGTTTATCATCTCCGTATTTTATATCCCTTGCAGAATGGCGGACAGCCTCGTCAATTACTTCCTTTAGAGATTCCTTTTCAAAAGCTCCGTTGTCCTCTGCATCAAATATTATACGACAGAGAATATTATATAATATAACATCATCTATTATATCATCGGAGCTGTCCTCGACATCACCGTTGACATACGTCATAAGTCTTGCAATATCCTCAAGTCTCATAACCCCTCTAAGCATATTTATGAGAATAATTCTTATAATCTGCCTCTGACGGTATTTTTTTCCTATTGTTGACGATACCCAGCCACGCTTTATCCAGTTCTGAATTGTTGAACCCTCTATTCCCGTAAGCTTTGAAAGCTGTGAAAGGGTAAGCCCTCCAGTAGCCTCAAGCACCGGTGAAATAGCTGAAAATGCATTGTTTCTTATCTGTTCGCTGTATTTTAATGTAGTACCGGGAATAATCCTCACAGCGTTCACTCCTCCCTTTATTACGATGATATGATTATATCACAAGTTCATATGAACCGCAAATGCCGTCTGATGTCAGTTTTTGTCGTTTTCAGGATTTTTTTAAGTATATATCAGTTTTTCTCCCGTTTTCCCTCATTTTTACATTTTTTCATAATATTTCCTTTAACAGCATATATATTGACTGTATAGCTTTAACAAAAGGAGTGAGAATATTTTGAATAATACAGACGAACACAGACCGGTAATCTTAGGAGAATACATCATTGCAAACAAGGCTACTGTCAGAGCTACTGCCAGATACTTCGGAATTTCAAAAAGCACCGTACATAAAGATGTA
>JAEDMB010000190.1 GCA_016303235.1 Oscillospiraceae bacterium | reverse complement strand
TTAATATTTACAATTTTAATAATTAAAAAAATCCCCCGTCTTTTCAGACGAGGGATTATTATATAAGTGCCGAAGACGGGACTTGAACCCGTACGTGATTGCTCACGGCAGATTTTGAGTCTGCTGCGTCTGCCATTCCGCCACTTCGGCATAAAGTTATTATATCATAGATTTCAAAAAAAGTCAATAACAAAGATAAAATTATATAAATTTAACTTAAAAAGGAGACTGGGAATTTTTTCATGCAAAAAATTGATATAGTCAGCATTGATATGAAATCATGCGAGGGAATTTATAATATTTATCCCGAATTTCTTTCTGAGGAACGCCGTGAAAGAATTAAGCGTATCAAGCCCGAAAGGGACAAAATACTTTCCTTTTTTTCTGAAATAAAGATGAAAAATGAAATTTCAGATTATACCGGAATATCTTTCTGTGATATAAAATTCAGCTACAATTCACATGGGAAACCGTATTTAAAAGATATTCCCTGTAATTTTTCGGTATCCCATTCCGGAAATCTGATAGCTTTTGCAGTATCAGATAAACCGGTCGGAATAGATATAGAGCATACTTTAAGAAAGCCAAAATTAAGGGTTGCGGAACGTTTCTTTACGGCTGATGAGTACGATTATATAGTTCGTTCGGGAAATCCCGAAAGGGAATTTTACAGAATATGGACTGCAAAGGAATCCTATTTAAAAATGCTCGGAACAGGACTTTCAAAGGCTCTTGATTCGTTTGACGTTCTTTCAGATGAGCTTAAAAATTATTTTTTCACGGAATATTCAGATGAATATATTCTGACGGTATGCCGTGAAAATGCACTGAATGAGGATTACAGAACAGAATTTTCCGATTCTGAAACACTTCTCCGCATTGTTAAAGAGAAAGTACAGATTCAAGGATAAAATCCGAAAAAATCATATTGTCAGGGCAGACTTTAATATTCGGATTTTTGATTTTTTCTGATATTTCATAGGGAACTATGGAAATATCGGAAATCTCCAGCATAAGGAAATCAATCGGACTGTCTCCGGCAGATACTATAAAATCGAAATTATAACTTTCAGCGAATTTCTTTACAGCTTTACCCTTATCGGCAGGCGGAGGGAAAAAGTATATTTTTCTTCCGGAATACTGTGTATTCAGAGAAGTCATTGCTGAATATTTTTCCGCAAGTGCTTTTACATCGGAATTTTCATCACAGTATGCGAAAAGATACATATTATCAACAAATCTTACTTTCAGAAAGTCATCGGGATTTATTTTTTCTCTGAGGGATTCTATTTCAGAAACATATTCGCTTATATCTTCGGCAAGAAATGGAATATTATTTTTTAGAAGAACAGTTCCGTTTGTAACAAGTGCGTATTCGGGAGAGTTTTCCCACTGAATACGCATATACTGTTCTATTGAGCGTGTAGTTACTGGCAAAAGCGTTATATTATCGGGTAGCTTTGCGATAAGTTCACGGGTATGCGGAGTAATAAAGCTCTGTTGCTTATCGTTCAGAATTTCAATACATATATCACCATCAGTTTTATGGCGGTGCGAATGTATAAGCGTATTGTCAAGGTCACAGGCAAGTAAAATTTTCTTCATAATTAATTGTCAGCGAGATTTTTTATCAGTCCGCAAGCCTTGTATCTTTTAAGCGGATAAATCTCGGGTTTAACTCCTTTCTCCTCGGCGAGCTGATATATATGTCCTAAATGTTCGTAATCGTCAAGACTGTGTACAAGCATTTTGTACGGCACACGCCTTAAAAGAACTCTTGTAGCCTCTCCTATACTCGGCTTGATTAAATTTATATCGCTTATTGAAAATTTTTCGGCGATTTCCTTTACTTCATCAAGACCGGTAAGTGATGAATTATTTTCCCCGGGAATTATATTTCCGGAAAAATCAAAGTATTTTTCAACACTTTCTATAAACTGGTATGTCAAATCTTTGTCTTTGAGTTCTCCGTAGTATACAGCACCGTGAAAATCATCGGGTTTTATTATGTCGGTACGGAAAAATGTACGGCTTATAAGTCCTGATACAGTTGAATTAAGGCATGAGCTTGCTATAAGAAAATCTTCATAAGTACCGCATTTTCCCGCAACGTTTGCGGGGTCGGAAAGTACGGCAAGCTTTGAGTCTATTTCGGGATAATCGAGCATAGCCTCGTCAAGCTGTCGCTGTATAGCACCCTTTCCCGTCCAGCCGTCAACGAACTGTATTGATTCTGCGGAATGTCTTTCCAGTATGTAGTTTACGGCATTTTTATCGATACCCTTTCCCCTTATTATTGAGATTGTATAATGCGGTACGGATATTTTATATTTTGATTCAAGGAATCTTTTTATTAAAATTCCGATGGGAGTACCTGCACGGGCAAGCGATACAAGAGTAATATTGTTTTGTTTTTCGGAATATATTTTCTCCGATACTGAACCGACAGCCTTTGCAGTAATTTCAGCATAGCGGGAGAGAGCGTCATAATAGGCTTTGAGATATTTTTCGGAGGGTTCATATTCAAGGGGTAGCATTTCGGAATAATGCACACCGCTCTGAATAAGCTTTTCACGCTCTGCCGTTGGCAAAGGAGTTACAAGTCCTGTTATGTCTTTCAATAATATGGTTACATCTTTTGATAAATATGAAGTCTGCATTTTTTACCCCCTTACTAGAAATATATTTTCACATTCATGTTTTTTAAGAACATTGATAAGAGTGTTTAAGGATTTTTGCGGAATATCTCTGCTGTCGGTAAATATAATTACATTATTGTATTTTTTCAGGTTGTATATATATGTTTCACGATGAACGTCATAAA
>JAEDMB010000189.1 GCA_016303235.1 Oscillospiraceae bacterium | reverse complement strand
TCTCTCCATGTCTTTCCCTCCTGTGCCATTGCATTTGCACCGTACTGACTCATTCCGACGCAGTGACCGTATCCCTTTGTTGTAAATATAAACTTGTTATCCTTGCACTCTATTTCAAATACGGCGGAACGCAGTAGCAATACGGAACGCAAATCATTTCCGGTGATTTCCATATCTCCGGCTCTTAATGAAAGAACTGTTCCGGCATCGGATACTTCCTTTATCTCAAACCATTTTGTATAATCATCATCAAGCTGAATTTCGGGATATTCCGAAATCAGCTTGTTTTTTACCGTTTCGCAGTCATATTCTGTTTCTTCGAGATATTTCGGAGCTGAAATATCCTGCGGACTGTCTACTGATTTTAAGTATTCAATATCACTTCCCCATACATTTTCGGCACTTTCAGTTTTTCCCGATGACATCGAGTGAAAAGCTGATATTATAGGCTCATCATCGTAATATATTGTATAGTCCCATACTTCCGAAACAGCATCAGAGATTTTACTGTAATAGAGGTCAAAATTTTCCTTGTAGAACTGTTTCGCCTGATTGACTGTGAAATATCCCTGAAATTTATTAGTATCATTTGAAAAATCAGCTCCGCAAAGCTCAGGAGTCGGATTTTCCCTTTCACGCATACACTGTCTTTCCGCATACGTGTGGGCTGTAACTGCCTGAGCTTTGAGTGCTTCCGTTTCAAAGGTTGCGGGCATTTCCGCACATACTGCACCTATCACGTAATCAAGCTTGTTGACTTTTAAAACTTCACCTGTTGACACATCAAGAATATTATAATATTCCTCTGTTTCCTTTTCAGATTTTTCCGGTTTTTCCGTTTCGGAATATGTACCGTTTCCTGATATATATACCGGTATTGCCGGAATAATTGTTACTGTAAGCGTCAAAAATGTTATAAATGATATGTATCTTTTCATATTTATTTTATTTCCTTTCATTTTTTTTCAATGGTTGACATATATCAAAAAAAGGTGTATAATAAATTAATAATTCTTAAAGGGAGTGTGAATCACATGGGAGCATTTATTTCAGGTGCTGATGTTACAAGCTTATGCAGTGAGCTTAAAAAAAATTCTTCAATCGAACAGGGACTCTATGAAAAATTTCAGGTGAAAAGGGGTCTGCGTAACAGTGACGGCACTGGTGTTGTTGCAGGAATTACAAACATCTGTAATGTACACGGCTATGTCATGAATGAAGGCGAAGTTGAACCTATCCCCGGACAGCTTATATACAGAGGCTATAATATAGAGGATTTGGTTTCCAATGTCGAAAAAGAGGACAGATACGGCTATGAAGAAACTGTTTTTCTCCTTCTTTTCGGACATCTGCCGTCAGTAAAAGAGCTTGAATCCTTTAACACATATCTTTCGCTTAAACGTGATTTGCCTTCAGGCTTTGTTGAAGATATGATTCTTAAAGCCCCCTCGAATAATATTATGAATAAGCTTGCACGTTCTGTTCTTGCACTTTATTCATATGATGACGAAAGCGAAGGAAAGGAACTCGACAACGAAATGCGTACGGCAATAAGCCTTATTGCCAAACTTCCCGTAATTATGACAAATGCTTATCAGGTTAAAAAGCGTCATTATGACAATGAAAGCATGATTATGCACCCTATAAATTATGAGGAAAATACAGCACAGACAATTCTGTCACTTCTCCGTACTGACAGACAGTATACAAAACAGGAGGCACAGCTCCTTGATATACTTCTTATGCTTCAGGCTGAACACGGAGGCGGAAATAACTCCACATTTACATGCCGTGTTCTGACATCTTCCGGAACTGACCCCTATTCCGCATATTCCGGAGCTATTTGTGCCTTAAAAGGTCATCGCCATGGCGGTGCTAATATAAAAGTAATAAAAATGCTTGACAATTTCAAGGAAAATATCAAGCACTGGGACAATGAGGGCGAAGTTGCCGACTATATGACAAAAGTCATCAAAAAAGAGGCTTATGACCGTTCCGGACTTATTTATGGTATGGGACATGCTGTATATACCATATCAGACCCGAGAGCATGCATACTCAAGAGAAAGGCTTTTGAACTCGCTAAGGGCAAAGAAATAGAGGCAGAATTTAAACTCCTTGATACTGTTGAAAGACTTACTCCCGAAGTATTCAGAAACGTCAAGGGAAGCAGTAAGGTTATGTGTGCAAATGTTGATATGTATTCCGGACTTGTTTACAGAATGTTAGGAATCCCTGATGATTTGTTTACACCGCTTTTCGCTGTTGCAAGAATTGCCGGCTGGTCTGCTCACCGTATGGAGGAAATCCTTACAGGCGGAAGAATTATCCGTCCCGCATACAAAGCCATAGCAAAAAGCAAGAAATATGTTTCTATTTCTGAAAGATAATAAAAAAACGTGAAAATTAAAATAATCTGCATAATTCTGACAGTTATTTTTATAACAGGCTGTTCGTTCGGCACAAGCATAGACAATCTTCTTACCCCTCCTAAGCTTAGTGTCGAACAGGAACAGATTTATAATGCTCTGACCGACACAACAGGTTCGGCAATAAATCTTAAATATCCGAAATCCGGCAAATATCTTTCAGCATTCATAATAGAAGATATTGACGGTGACGGTGAAAATGAATCAATAGTATTCTATGAGAAAAAAGGCCTTACTATCAATGAAAATACTTTGAGAATAAATGTTCTTGACCGTTTCAGCGATAAATGGCAGTCAGTATGCGATACCTCCGCAGAGGGTTCGGATATTGAAAAGGTAATAATATCAAAACTCGGTGAAAACGACAGAACCAATATAATTATCGGGAGCAGTCTTATAAACAATTCCGAAAA
>JAEDMB010000046.1 GCA_016303235.1 Oscillospiraceae bacterium | reverse complement strand
GGCTGTAAAAATGCAATAGTACATCTCTATAATTCAACTTCAGTTTCACAGCGTGAACAGGTTTTCAGAAAAAGCAAGCAGGAAATTATAGATATTGCCGTTTCAGGTGCAAAGCTCTGCAAGCAGTACCGTGAACAGACTGAAGGCAATTTCAGATTTGAATATTCCCCCGAAAGCTTTACCGGTACTGAACCCGAATTTGCTCTCGAAATAAGCAACGCTGTTATAGATGTATGGAATCCGACTCCGGAAGATAAAGTTATACTCAATCTTCCCGTAACTGTTTCACATTCTATGCCCCATGTTTACGCAAATCAGGTTGAATACATGTGCGAAAATATTAATAACCGTGAAAATGTTATTGTATCTCTCCACCCCCACAACGACAGAGGCTGTGCCGTTGCTGACAGCGAAATGGGACTCCTTGCAGGTGCGGACAGAATAGAGGGAACTCTCTTCGGAAACGGTGAAAGAACGGGCAATGTTGATATTATAACTCTTGCTATGAATATGTATTCACAGGGAGTCGACCCCGAACTTGATTTTTCAGATATTCCGTCAATCACTGAAGTTTATCAGCGAGTCACAAGAATGCATGTATATGAAAGACAGCCATACAGCGGACAGCTTGTCTTTGCAGCGTTCAGCGGTTCACATCAGGACGCTATTGCAAAGGGTATGAAGTGGCGTGAAGAGAAAAAATGCGATAAATGGACTGTTCCGTATCTCCCTATTGACCCTAAGGACGTCGGCAGAGAATACGAGGCTGATGTTATCAGAATTAACAGCCAGTCCGGAAAGGGCGGTATAGGATACCTCCTCGAAACTAAATACGGATTTAATCTCCCTAAGAAAATGCGTGAGGTTTTCGGATACCATGTCAAGGATATTTCCGATAAGGCACATAAAGAACTCCTCCCAGATGAAGTTTATAATATATTCACTGAAAACTATGTTAATGTAACATCTCCGCTTGAAGTTACAGAGGCACATTATGTTCAGATAAACGGAATTGAGGCTACTGTTTCAATGATTTACAACGGAAAAAGTGCCGTTGCTACTGACTGCGGAAACGGCAGACTCGACGCTGTAAGCAATGCCGTCAAGTCTTATACAGGTCTTTACTATAAGATTGAAAAATATGAGGAACATGCTTTGAAAAACGGTTCAAATGCACAGGCTGTCTCCTACGTTGAAATTTCCGATAAAGACGGTAAAAGCTTCTGGGGTACAGGTATAGACAACGATATTGTAACTTCTTCTATCAAGGCTCTTATAAGTGCCGTGAATATAATGGTTAAAAGTGACAAATAATCTTGTCTGATGTTGAAAAAAAGATACTTTTGATTTAAAAATACTGTTGCTTATTGATTTTATTTCTTTTAGGTGATATTATAATGTTATTGAGTATTTTTTAAGTCAGACAAAATAAAAATGAAAAGGATTTTTTGAGTTATGAAGATTTCAGGTGCAAAAATTTTTGTTGAAACTCTGATTGAACAGGGCTGTGATGTTATCTTCGGATATCCGGGCGGTCAGGTTATCAACCTCTTTGATGAACTCTATCTCAATCAGGACAGAATAAAACATGTTCTTACTGCTCACGAACAGGGTGCGTCACACGCTGCTGACGGATACGCAAGAGCTACCGGAAAAGTCGGAGTCGTTCTTGCTACATCAGGCCCCGGTGCTACTAACCTTGTTACCGGTATAGCAACAGCTTACCTTGATTCTATTCCTATGGTTGCAATTACCGGAAACGTTCCTTGCAGTCTCATAGGCAGAGACAGCTTTCAGGAAGTCGATATAGTAGGCGTTACAATGCCGATTACAAAACACAACTTTATTGTAAAAAAAGTTGAGGATTTGGCTGATACAATCCGCCTTGCTTTCAAAATTGCAAAATCAGGCAGACCCGGCCCCGTACTTATCGATATTCCTAAGGACGTTCAGAAAAGCGTATGCGAATTTGAAAACAAGCCAGTCGAAGAACCCTATCCGATGGTTAAGGCATCGCAGGAACTTCTTGAAAAGGCATCAGAGCTTATTGCCGAATCCAGAAAGCCTTATATCTACTGCGGAGGCGGTATAATTGCCGGAAATGCATCTGAAGAAGTTCAGAAACTTGCTGAAAAAATAGATTCCCCGATAGGTTGCAGTATGATGGGTATTTCCGCAATCCCGACCGATAACGAGAGATTTCTCGGTATGCAGGGTATGCACGGTCATTACGCATCTTCAATATCTGAAAATGAGGCTGACCTCATTATTACATGCGGTGCAAGATTCAGCGACAGAGCTACCGGCGACAAGAGCAAATTTGCAAAAAATGCAAAGATTATACATATAGATGTGGATAATGCAGAACTTCAGAAAAATATTCCTGTATATCTCGGAATAAACGGCGATATTAAGGACGCTCTTGCAAGACTTATCGAACTCGTTCAGGAAAAGAAAAATCCGGAATGGACTGAAAGAATAAACCAGCTTAAAAAAGAAGAAAAGGATATGACAGTAAATCCTGAATCAGATTCCCTTACTCCTTACAACATCATAGATATAATCAACAAAAATACTGATGCAGATACAATCGTTGCTACTGATGTAGGACAGCATCAGATGTGGGCTGCCCAGAGATGTACTTTCAGCAAGCCGAGAAAGTTTATTTCAAGCGGCGGTCTTGGTACAATGGGATTCGGTATGGGTGCTGCAATCGGTGCTAACTTTGCAACAGGTCAGAAGGTTATACTTTATACAGGTGACGGAAGTTTCGGAATGAATCTCAACGAACTTGCTACTGCTGTAACAAACAATATTCCTATGGTTATTGTTATTATGAATAATGGTGTTCTCGGAATGGTTCGTCAGTGGCAGACACTTTTCTTTGACAAGCACTATTCAAATACCACTCTCGAAAGAAAAACAGATTTCGTTAAGCTTGCAGAAGCATTTGGTGCTAAGGGTTACAGAGTTTTCACCACACAAGAACTTGAAGAAGTATTTCCAAAGGCTTTCGCTGAAAATGCTCCGGTAGTTATAGATTGTGCTGTTGACTGCGATGAATTTGTACTTCCTATGCTTCCACCAGGAGGTTCAATTGACGATATGATTACACAGGTTGGAGGTGATTTCTGATGAAACGTTTTGTAATTGCTGTACTTGTATCCAATATTTCAGGTGTACTCACAAGAGTTTCAAGCATGTTCACAAGACGCAGTTTCAATATAGATAGTCTTACTGTCGGTGAAACGGAATCAAGTGAATTTTCAAGAATTACAATAACATTCAGGGGCGACGATTATGTTAAAGAGCAGATTCTCAAACAGCTCTGCAAGCTCCACGATGTAAAGGAAGCCAAGATTCTTGAAAATGATACAGTTCAGAGAGAACTTCTTATTATAAAGGTTAAGAATACTCCCGAAACACGTCAGGATATTCTCTCCGCTGTTGATGTATTCCGTTCAAAGATTATCGACTATTCGGCATCTTCCCTCTGCTGTGAGCTTACAGGAGAAACTACTAAAATCAATGCCTTTATTGAACTTCTCAAGCCTTACGGAATTATTGAAATGTGCCGTACGGGAATAGTTGCTCTCGAAAGAGGTAGTAATTGCCTTAAAAGCAATTAACATAAATTTCTAATTATAACATAAAAGGAGTCTTTTAAAATGGAACAGAAAGCAAGAGTTTTCTATCAGGAAGATTGCGATTTATCATTACTTTACGGCAAGACTATTGCTGTAATCGGCTACGGAAGTCAGGGTCATGCACATGCCCTCAATGCTAAGGAATCACTCGGTGACAACGGCAGAGTTATTATCGGTCTTTATGAAGGTTCAAAGTCATGGGATAAGGCTGTAAAGCAGGGCTTTGAAGTATTTACTGCTGCTGAAGCTGCTAAGCAGGCTGATATTATCATGATTCTTATTAACGATGAAAAGCAGGCTGCAATGTATAAGAAGGATATTGCTCCTAATCTTAAGTCCGGTGCAATGCTTATGTTCGCTCACGGCTTTGCAATTCATTTCGGTCAGATTGTTCCTCCGGCTGATGTTGACGTTACTATGATTGCTCCTAAAGGCCCTGGTCATACTGTAAGAAGTGAATATCAGGCAGGAAAGGGCGTTCCTTGTCTCGTAGCTGTACATCAGGACGCTACCGGCAAGGCTAAGGACCTCGCACTTGCTTACGGTCTTGCAATCGGCGGAGCAAGAGCAGGCGTTCTTGAAACTACTTTCAGAACTGAAACAGAAACAGACCTTTTCGGTGAACAGGCTGTTCTCTGTGGTGGCGTATGTGCATTAATGCAGGCTGGTTTTGAAACTCTCGTTGAAGCAGGTTATGACCCGAGAAATGCTTATTTTGAATGTATCCACGAAATGAAACTCATCGTTGACCTTATCTATCAGAGCGGTTTTGCTGGTATGAGATATTCAATTTCAAATACTGCTGAATATGGTGATTATATTACAGGCCCTAAGATTATCACAGAAGATACTAAGAAGGCTATGAAGCAGATTCTCAAGAATATTCAGGACGGTTCATTCGCTAAGGAATTCCTCCTCGATATGTCAGAGGCAGGCGGTCAGGCACACTTCAGAGCTATGAGAAAGCTTGCTTCCGAACACCCCTCCGAAAAGGTTGGCGAAGAAATCAGAAAGCTTTACAGCTGGAATAACGAAGAAGACAAATTCATCAATAACTGATATATAATATCCGTTTGCATATGTAATCTGTAATCGGACTGTACTAAGCTGCTTTCCCGATTTTTCGGGAGAGCAGCGATTTTTTAAAGAAATGAGGTTTTTAAAATGGGTGGAAATTACTTCTGCGAAGGTTCTGAAATGTCCTCACAGCGTTCACTTTTTAACGCTCTCGGAATGACTAAGGAGGAAATGAATCGTCCTCTTGTAGGTATCGTATCTTCATACAATGAAATAGTTCCCGGTCATATGAATATAGACAAAATTGTTGAAGCCGTAAAGCTCGGCGTAGCAATGGGAGGCGGTACTCCAGTAGTATTCCCCGCTATTGCAGTATGTGACGGTATAGCAATGGGACATAAGGGAATGAAATATTCTCTCGTAACCCGTGATTTGATTGCGGATTCAACAGAATGTATGGCTCTTGCACATCACTTTGATGCACTTGTAATGATTCCTAACTGTGACAAGAATGTTCCCGGACTTCTTATGGCATCCGCAAGACTTAATATTCCTACTATATTCGTAAGCGGTGGCCCTATGCTTGCAGGACACGTAAAGGGTAAGAAAACAAGTCTTTCAAGTATGTTTGAAGCTGTCGGAGCATACAAGGCAAATAAAATTACTGAAGAAGAACTCTGCGAATATGAAAACAAGGCTTGTCCTACATGCGGTTCATGTTCGGGAATGTATACAGCAAATTCAATGAACTGTCTTACAGAAGTTCTCGGAATGGGACTCCGTGGAAACGGTACAATCCCCGCCGTATACTCCGAAAGAATAAAGCTTGCCAAAATGGCAGGTATGCAGGTAATGGAGCTTTACAGAAAGAATATTCGTCCGCTTGATATTATGACTGAAAAGGCTTTCCAAAATGCTCTTACTGCTGATATGGCACTTGGCTGTTCAACAAACAGTATGCTTCATCTTCCGGCAATTGCACATGAGTGCGGAATTGAAATAAATCTCGATATTGCTAACGAAATCAGTGCAAAGACTCCTAATCTCTGTCATCTTGCACCGGCAGGTCACACATATATGGAAGATTTGAATGAGGCAGGCGGTGTATATGCAGTACTGAAAGAACTTACTAAGAAAAATCTTATCAATACAGACTGCATAACATGTACTGGAAAGACAGTAGGCGAAAATATTGCTGACGCTGTAAACAAGAATCCCGAAATCATCAGAACTATTGACAATCCATACAGTGAAACAGGCGGTATTGCCGTACTCCGTGGAAATCTTGCTCCCGATGGCTGTGTAGTAAAGAGAAGTGCCGTAGCTAAGGAAATGCTTGTACACAGAGGGCCTGCTAAGGTATTCGACAGCGAGGAAGAAGCTATAAAAGTAATCTATGCCGGAGGAATTAAAGCCGGTGACGTTGTAGTAATCAGATATGAAGGTCCAGCCGGTGGCCCCGGTATGCGTGAAATGCTTTCACCTACTTCCGCAATAGCCGGAATGGGACTTGACAAGGACGTTGCACTTATTACAGACGGACGATTCAGCGGTGCAACAAGAGGAGCAGCGATAGGACATATATCTCCCGAGGCTGTAAGCGGAGGTAATATTGCATATGTTCATGACGGCGATATGATTTCAATAAATATCCCCGAATATTCAATTACTCTTGAAGTATCTGATGAAGAACTTGAAAACCGTAAAAAGACTGACGAAATAAAAATCAAAAAGGATATTAAAGGCTATCTCAGGAGATATTCACAGATGGTATCATCAGCGGATAAGGGAGCAATTATTAATAAATAATTTTGCTTGATAAGATAAATCGGAATTTATAGGTGAGTTGAAAATGAAAGAAAATATTATGGAATTAGTGAAACTTGGAAAAATTCCGAATGATGATGATATGTCTGATGAGATATTCAATCAGTTTGACGAACTGATACAAACAGATGAACCGCTGACATTTGAAGAAGCAGGATTACTAATAACACTGTTTTCTGATGATTGTGATGATTTGAATTGGGGATTACTTCATTTGATAGAATCCATTGACATTCATGATAATATCGAGCGTTATCGGATACTTATATCAAACTGCAACAATACCGAATTTAAGGAAATACTTGAAATCAGGCTGAATAACACTTTAGAAAAGAATAAATAGTACAACTTCCAATTTTTAGAGCAGTTAAATTCTGATTTATCTGAATAGAAAACAAATAAATTCTGAAAGGAATGATTATATAAATGGGAATGACAATGACTCAAAAGATTCTTGCATCACATGCAGGACTTGAAAGCGTTAAAAGCGGTCAGCTTATACTTGTTAATCTCGATTTGGTTCTCGGAAATGATATTACATCACCGGTAGCTATAAGGGAATTTAATAAGCTCGGCAAGGACTGCGTATTTGATAAAGATAAGGTTACAATGGTAATGGACCATTTCGCACCTAACAAGGATATAAAAGCTGCGGAACAGTGTAAAATGTGCCGTGAATTTTGTGATGAAAAGGAAGTTACAAACTTCTATGATGTTGGACAAATGGGCATCGAGCATGCACTCCTCCCCGAAAAAGGTCTTGTAGTTGCAGGCGATACAGTAATCGGTGCTGATTCGCATACATGTACATACGGTGCATTGGGAGCATTCTCAACAGGCGTAGGCTCAACTGATATGGCTTGCGGTATGGCAATCGGAAAAGCGTGGTTCAAAGTACCTTCCGCAATAAAATTTGTACTCAAGGGCAAACTGAATAAATATGTATCAGGTAAGGACGTAATACTTCATATTATAGGAAAAATAGGCGTTGACGGTGCTTTGTATCGTTCAATGGAATTTACAGGAGAGGGACTTGCAAGTCTTTCAATGAGTGACCGTCTCTGCATTGCGAATATGGCTATTGAAGCAGGAGCTAAGAACGGTATATTTGAAGTCGATGACATTACACTTGACTACATAAAGGAACACAGCATTAAAGAACCTAAGATTTTCAAGGCTGATGATGATGCTGAATATGATGAAGTAATCGAAATAAATCTCTCTGAAATCAAATCAACAGTAGCATTTCCTCATCTTCCTGAAAACGCAAAGACTTTTGACGAAATCGGCGATATAAAAATAAATCAGGTAGTAATCGGTTCATGTACCAACGGCAGACTTGAAGACTTGATTGCCTCTGCTGAAATTATGAAAGGCAAGAAAGTTGCAAAGGGAGTAAGAGCTATTATAATTCCGGCAACTCAGGAAATTTATCTCAAGGCTATGGAAATGGGACTTCTGAAAATATTCATCGAGGCGGGAGCAGTAGTATCAACTCCGACTTGTGGCCCTTGTCTCGGAGGTCATATGGGAATACTTGCAAAGGGTGAAAGAGCCGTTGCAACTACTAACAGAAACTTTGTCGGCAGAATGGGACACCCCGAATCAGAAGTATATCTTGCAAGCCCCGAAGTAGCTGCTGCAAGTGCAATTACCGGTAAGATTTCAAGTCCGGAGGAGGTAATGTAATTATGAAGTACACTGGAAGCGTTATAAAATACGGAGATAACGTTGATACAGACGTTATAATTCCTGCAAGATACCTTAACACAATCGACAAAAAGGAACTTGCCTCACACTGTATGGAGGATTTGGATACTACATTTGTAAACCGTGTAAAAGACGGTGATATTATGGTAGCCGGTCAGAATTTCGGCTGTGGTTCATCAAGGGAACACGCTCCTATTGCAATCAAGGAAAGCGGAATATCTCTTGTAATCGCAAAGAGCTTTGCAAGAATCTTTTACAGAAATTCAATAAATATCGGTCTTGGAATCGTTGAATGTCCCGAAGCTGTTGACGAAATCTCCGAGGGCGATGTTATCGAAGCTGATATGGATAACGGTATAATTTATAATAAAACTACCGGAAAAGAATACAGAACAGCACCATTCCCCGAATTTGTTCAGAAGATTATTGAAAACGGCGGACTTATTAATTCTATCGCAGAGGGAATTATAAAGTAATTTTTTGTCGGGGACTCTGTCCCCGAACCCCTGCAAGCCTTTGAAAAGGCTTGAGCGAAACTTTTTGCATTAAGGAGATTTAAAAAAATGGAATACAATATAGCACTTCTTAAAGGTGACGGCATAGGCCCTGAAATAGTGGACAGTGCCGTAAAGGTACTTGAAAAAATCGGAGAGAAATTCGGACACAAATTCAATTTCACACCATATCTTATAGGTGGCTGTGCTATTGACGAAGTCGGAGAACCTCTCCCGAAAGAAACTGTTGACGGCTGTCTTGCAAGCGACAGCGTACTTCTCGGAGCAGTAGGCGGATACAAGTGGGATAATCTTTCCGGAGACAAGAGACCTGAAAAAGCTCTGCTCGGAATCCGTTCCGCACTCGGACTCTTTACAAATCTCCGCCCCGCAAAGCTTTATCCGGCACTTAAAGAGGCATCACCGCTCCGTCAGGATATAGTTTCAAAGGGATTTGATTTGCTTATAGTCCGTGAGCTTACAGGCGGTATATATTTCGGAGAACGTGGTTATCGTGACGGAAAATACGGCAATGAAGCATATGATACAGAGGCATACAGCGAAATGGAAATCAAAAGAATTGCAAAAGTAGCTTTTGAAACTGCTATGAAAAGAAATAAGAATCTTATAAGCATTGACAAAGCTAACGTTCTTGAAACTTCACGTCTCTGGAGAAAGATTATGCACGAAACAGCTAAGGATTATCCCGAAGTTACACTCACTGATATGCTTGTTGACAACGGAGCTATGCAGTTGGTAAAAAATCCACAGCAGTTTGATGTTGTAGTAACTTCAAATATGTTCGGTGATATACTTTCTGATGAGGCATCACAGATAACAGGTTCAATAGGAATGTTGCCTTCCGCATCTCTCGGAGAAACAAAGCGTGGAATGTATGAACCTATTCACGGTTCTGCACCTGATATTGCAGGACAGAATAAAGCCAATCCTATTGCTACTATACTTTCAGCCGGAATGATGCTCCGCTATTCGTTCGATTTGCAGACTGAAGCAGACGCTATCGAAAAGGCTGTTGACAGTGTACTTGAAAAGGGTTACAGAACAGCTGACCTTGTGGGAGATTCCGGAATAACTCCGCTTAGCTGTACAGAAATGACAGATAAGATACTTGAAGAAATATAATCAATTGCATGATAAAAAGGAAGTCTTGATTCAATGAATACCGATTTAAATGAGTTCAGTTTCGGGCTTGATTCCCTTGTAATATTCAGGGGACTTCTGAAAAATGAAACAGTAAAGGCTCTTGTCAGACTTCTCACGGAATGTTCCGGAGAAGACACGGGCGAAAAGATAAAAGCATACTCCGAATTTGTTTATCAGCTTTATAAGAAATCTGAAAATCTTACTGATTTTATGCTTGAACTTGTCCTCGAAGATGAAAATTCATATATTATACGTCATGCCGAAAAAAAGCATGTTGATTCTCTTATGACAGAATGTGCATTGAATGAACTTAAAGTTATTCAGAAAGTAGCTTATCTGACTCCGGAACAGATATGTTCTGAAATAGATTATCACGGATTTCTTCCGAGATGGAAAAATTCCGCAACTGATTTTGTTGCGGAATATCAGAAACGTATTGACAATATAAACTACTGCGGATACGGACTATATTCAAAATACAATATGTTTATAATCAAGAACAGCAAGGTTACTCCTGTACGCTATCCCGATGAAATACAGCTTAGTGATTTAATCGGATATAAGCGTGAAAGAGATGCAGTTATAAACAATACGCTTGCACTCCTTGACGGCAAGCCTGCACAGAATGTATTACTATACGGCGATGCCGGAACAGGTAAATCATCAACAGTAAAAGCTATTGTAAATAAGTATTCTTCAAAGGGATTACGCCTTATTGAAGTTACTAAGGAACAGTTAAGGGATATTCCGCATATAATCGACAGCATAAGCAAGAATCCGCTTAAATTTATATTATTCATAGATGATTTGTCATTTTCATCAGATGACGACTGTTTCGGAGCTTTAAAAGCTACGCTTGAGGGTTCTGTATCAGCAAGGGCGGATAATATAGCTATCTATGCAACAAGTAACCGCCGTCATCTTGTTAAAGAGAGTTTCAGCGACCGTGACGGTGACGACGTTCACAGAAACGATACTATTCAGGAACTTATTTCACTTTCGGCAAGATTCGGACTTAAAGTTAATTTCTCAAAGCCTGATAAAAATTCATATTTTGAAATAGTAAAGGCACTTGCCGAAAAAAACAATATAAATCTTGAAGAAAATCAGCTGTCTGTACAGTCGGAGGCATTCGCACTTAAAAACGGCGGACGTTCCGCAAGAACTGCAAAGCAGTTTGTAAATCAGCTTATAAATGACCGGAGGAATTAAAAATGCTTACTCTTGATAAAATTTATCATGCAAAATATGTATTGAAACAGATTATAAGAGAAACTGACCTTATTCACGCTCCGAATATCAATCCTGAAGCCAATGTATATCTTAAAACTGAAAATCTTCAGATAACAGGTTCATTCAAGGTAAGGGGAGCTTATTACAGAATCTCACAGCTCAGCGATGAGGAAAAGGCAAGGGGAGTAATAGCCTGCTCTGCCGGAAATCACGCACAGGGCGTTGCACTTTCCGCAACAAAAAGCGGTATAAAGTCGCTTATTTGTCTGCCGGACGGAGCTCCGATTTCAAAGGTTGAGGCTACAAAGAATTATGGTGCAGATGTATGTCTTGTTGAGGGAGTCTATGATGATGCATATGCAAAGGCTCTGGAACTCCGTGACGAAAAAGGCTATACATTCATTCACCCGTTTGATGATGAAGATGTTATAGCAGGTCAGGGAACTATCGGGCTTGAACTTGTTGAACAGCTCCCGAATCTTGATGCGGTTGTAGTTCCGATAGGCGGAGGCGGACTTATTTCCGGAGTAGCATTTGCAATAAAGAGCCTTAATCCGAAGGTAAAAATTTACGGTGTTCAGGCATCAGGAGCTCCGAGCATGTTCAATTCAGTGCATGACGGCCATATTGAAAGGCTTGAAAGCGTTTCAACAATTGCGGACGGAATAGCCGTAAAAGAACCCGGAACTAATACATTTGAATACTGTTCAAAATATGTTGACGAAATAGTAACTGTTACTGATGATGAAATTTCAGCAGCTATACTTGCCCTTATGGAACAGCAGAAACTTGTTTCAGAAGGTGCGGGAGCAGTATCGGCAGCGGCGGTAATGTTTAATAAAGTGCCGGTAAAGGGTAAAAATGTTGTATGCCTTATTTCCGGCGGAAATATCGACGTAACAATTCTTTCAAGAGTTATCAAGAGAGGACTTCTCATGTCAGGACGTTCATGTTCTCTCAATATTGAACTTGTTGACAAGCCCGGACAACTTAAGAAAGTATCAGAAATTATTGCAAAGCTCGGCGGAAATGTTACATCTATACATCACGAACGTGCAAACGAGGGTTCAGACGTTATCGGCTGTTATCTGCGAATAGTTCTTGAAACAAGAAATTATCAGCATATTGAACAGATAAAGCAGGCTCTTAAAGATGCCGGTCTTAAACTTGTTTAAAACGGAGGTTTTAATATTATGGAAATCAAAAAAATTTATACAGACAAAGCTCCTCAGGCAGTAGGACCATATTCACAGGCAGTAGTTTATAACGGTCTTGTATATACATCAGGACAGATTGCGATAAATCCGGAAACAAATACCGTTGAGGCTGATGACATAAAGGGACAGACAGAACAGATTATGAAAAATCTCGGAGAAGTTCTCAAATCAGCAAATTCATCATTTGAAAATGCAATAAAAACAGTATGCTTTATTGCTGATATGAATGATTTTTCCGCTTTTAATGAGGTGTATGCAAAATACTTTACTTCAAAGCCTGCAAGAAGCTGTGTAGCTGTAAAAACTCTTCCTAAGAATGTTTTGGCAGAGGTTGAAGTAATTGCAGTTGTAAACGAATAAGAAAGGATTTTCCCCTATGAAAATACATGCGTTACAGGAAGAAATAATCCGTCTGAAAAAGGAAACAAATACCGTCATACTTGCCCATAGCTATCAGACAAGGGATATTATTGAAATTGCCGATTATTTCGGAGACAGCTATAAATTAAGCGTTGATGCATCAAAAGTAAGTGCAGATAATATATTATTCTGCGGAGTTCACTTTATGGCAGAAACTGCAAAAATGCTTGCTCCGACAAAAAATGTCTATCTTGCGAACCGTATGGCTACATGTCCTATGGCTGAACAGATGGACGCTGATATAATCAGACAGCTTAAGGAAAAAGAACCTGACCGCACAGTTGTTGCATACGTCAATACTACTGCAAGCCTTAAAGCAGTATGCGATGTATGTGTTACTTCATCATCAGCAGTAAGAATAGTGAAAGCTATTGACAATGACAAGATTCTTTTTATACCTGACTGCAATCTCGGCAGTTATGTGCAGAAAAACGTTCCCGAAAAGGATATAAAGCTTTTACAGGG
>JAEDMB010000188.1 GCA_016303235.1 Oscillospiraceae bacterium | reverse complement strand
CCGCACCCGAAAGCTCCGAGAATTATAATATCAGGATTTTTCGATACTGCAAGCGAAATTATTTTATTTATTCTTGCAGTCATTTTATTTATAATCTTTTTATCCGTGAAGATAAATTTTGCGAAAGTACGGTTCACGGCAGGACAGGTAATAAAATCGCATTTCAACGGATTTTCAAGAAGTTTTCCCGAATCATCACGCATAACCGAAACATTTCCGGAATAAATCATGCAGTCGGTGTAATCGGGAAGTATATGCATTCTGTTCTTTCTGTAATACTCTTTCTGAGTTTTTATAGTATAGTAAAGCATTGACGCTCTGCAAAGGCTTTCCTCCTGAGCATTTCCGCCGAGAATATATCCTCCGCCTGCATACATTGCATTTGCGAAATTCAACGCAATTATTTTACTGCAATGTGAATTGTCAAGAATACATTTCACAGTCGTGACAGGGGAAATATTTTCCGATACTCTGAAAATCTGATTCCTTGTAATTTTTTCTGATTCAGCAACATTCAGAAATGTTTCCGAATACATATCAGGAAATTTACTGTTTTTAAATATTCTGTCATTTTCAAGCTTTATTCTGATATATTTCATAATCAAAAAAGTTTTTGGTCAAGCTTTTTTCAAAAAGCTTGCAGGGGGTTCGGGGGACAGAGTCCCCCGATACAATCATCAGAGTGATTCTCTTGTATAGTCAAGCAGACCGCCGGCAAGCATAATATCCTTTGTACGTCCGGAGAGTTCGCAGAGTACGGGGATTTCCTTGCCGTTAGTCTTGTTTATAACAGTGAGTTCGGATTTTCCAGCCTCAACGTCCTTGCGTACGTCAGCGAGGAGAAGTTCATCGCCCTGTGAAATATTGTCATAATCTGACTCGTTCACGAATGTAAGCGGAAGTATGCCTGCATTTATAAGGTTAGCACGGTGGATTCTTGCGAATGACTTAACAAGTACAGCCTTGACTCCGAGATAAAGCGGAGCAAGTGCAGCGTGTTCTCTTGATGAACCCTGTCCGTAGTTTGAACCGCCTACAATGATACTCTTTCCGAGTTCCTTAGCTCTCTTTGGAAATTCCTCATCGCATACAGTAAAGCAGTGCTGTGAAATAGCCGGAATATTTGAACGGAGCGGAAGTATCTTTGCACCAGCTGGCATAATGTGGTCAGTAGTGATGTTATCGCCGACTTTAAGTGAACATGGAGCGTCAATAGTATCCATAAGCGGAGCAGTTTCGGGGAATGGCTTTATATTAGGGCCTCTGAGAATTTCAACGCTGTCCATATCAGCTTCATCAACAGGAGGTACAATCATATTGTCATTGATTGAGAATACTTCCGGAAGCTTAAATTCAGGCATATCGCCGAAAGTTCTCGGGTCTGTGAGTACACCAGTAATTGCAGAAACAGCAGCCATTTCAGGTGATACAAGATAAATCTGACCGTCCTTAGTTCCGGAGCGTCCGAGGAAGTTTCTGTTGAATGTACGGAGAGAAATTCCCTTTGAATTTGGTGACTGTCCCATACCTATGCAAGGGCCGCATGCACTTTCGAGGATTCTTGCACCGGCTTCAATCATTATTGACAATGCACCGTTCTGTGCAAGCATATTGAGAACCTGTTTTGAACCGGGAGCAATTGAAAGTGATACATCAGGGTGAACAGTCTTACCCTTTAAGATGTGTGCAACCTTAAGCATATCGAGAAGTGATGAGTTTGTACATGAACCGATACAAACCTGGTCAATTTTCATATTGCCGATTTCTTCAACGCTCTTAACGTTGTCGGGAGAGTGAGGACAAGCTAAAAGCGGAACGAGTTCAGAAAGATTTATATTGATTTCTTCATCATATACAGCATCTTCATCAGCTGAAAGCGGAGTCCATACTTCCTCACGGCACTGAGCCTTGAGAAATTCTCTTGTATTTTCATCTGACGGGAAAATAGATGTAGTTGCACCGAGTTCAGCACCCATATTTGTAATAGTAGCACGTTCAGGAACTGAAAGTGTTTTAACGCCTTCTCCGCAGTATTCGATAACTTTTCCGACACCACCCTTAACGGACATTCTCTTTAAAACTTCGAGGATAACGTCCTTAGCGGATACCCACGGATTAAGCTTTCCTGTAAGGTTTACCTTTACAACTTTCGGACAAGTAATATAGTATGCTCCACCGCCCATAGCTACGGCAACATCAAGACCGCCTGCACCTATGGCAATCATACCAATACCACCGCCGGTTGGGGTGTGGCTGTCTGAACCGATGAGAGTCTTTCCGGGAACGCCGAATCTTTCAAGGTGAACCTGATGACAGATACCGTTTCCGGGTCTTGAGAAGTAGATACCATGCTTTTTTGCAACACTGCCGATAAATCTGTGGTCATCAGCGTTTTCAAAGCCGTTCTGGAGTGTGTTGTGGTCGATATATGCAACAGAACGTTCTGTTTTAACTCTCGGAACTCCCATAGCCTCAAATTCGAGATATGCCATAGTTCCGGTAGCGTCCTGTGTAAGAGTCTGGTCGATTCTTATACCGATTTCCTGACCTTTAATCATTTCACCGTCAACGAGGTGAGCCTTGAGTATTTTTTCTGTAAGTGTTAAACCCACTGCAAATCATTCCTTTCGCATTTTCAAGCTGAATTTATATGATTATTATATAATTTTCCCGTGGCTTTGTCAAGTGTCTGCAAAATAAATAAAGAAAAACAAAAAAATATACAAAAATACTTGATTTTCTTTGTATAATGTGATAGAATATATTTGAAAATTTTTCTGAAGGAGATAATTTTTATGAAGTATCTTGTTATGCTGTGCGATGGAATGGCTGATTATCCTATTGAATCACTTGGCGGAAAAACTCCTCTTGAAGTTGC
>JAEDMB010000187.1 GCA_016303235.1 Oscillospiraceae bacterium | reverse complement strand
CTGCAATCCCTTAAATACCATTCATTCATGATATTTAAAAAAGGGGCGAATTCGCTGCTGGCATTGTTATCACTGTCAACACCATTAGAAACAGCAACAAAACGGACACCTTTTTCCCGGAAAAATACCTCAGTATAAAATCCAACCTGAAGATAATCTCTTCCGACACGGCTCATGTCTTTCACTATGACAGTTGCAATTTTTCCTTCTTCAATCAATCGTAGAAGCTGCTTCCATCCCGGTCTGTCAAAGTTACCACCGGAATACCCGTCATCCGTAAAATGCATAAGATTGTTGTATCCGTTACTCTTTGCATAGTCCTCCAGCATTTTCTTCTGGTTCACTATACTATTGCTGTCTCCCGCAAGCTCATCGTCCCTTGAGAGTCGCTCATAAAGAGCAGTTATTTTATTTTCTGTTATATCAGCCGTCTGTTTGTTCATGCAGAACTCCCTTCCGGCGGCTGACTCATTTGTGGTGCACTAATTATACCACATTTTGTCCCGCCTGAAACAATTTCATTATGAATAACACGAAAAACTTTATCAGCAAGTGTATCTGTCTCCGTATCACTTGTAAATACACTTACTTTATAAAGTGTTGTGCCAATTCTGCGGTAAAAAAATCCAGCCTTATTCGGGCTGGTTCCTGTTTTATCCTTATTCAGTTTGTCTTTTTCCATAGTATAATCCTTTCTCGCCTTAGCCTAATTCTTAACTTATAATGTTTTTATACTTCCAATCCCTGTAATTGGATTATGCTTTTATCCATATCTCATAGTCACGCCCTCCTTTTTGTAATTGTTTTTAAAGCAAATCAAATTACTTTCTTCACAAATAGGAGAAATATGACTGTAAAACGGAAGTGTTTTTAAAATTTTTTTATTTTATGAAAGGACTGACTACTTTGCCCAAATACGCTGAGCTTGCAGCATTTAAAGAACAAAATCTAATACCTGAATATAATGGCGAAATGCTGCACCGGGAAGCCCGTGCCCTTGCAATCAGCCGTTTGGAAGAAAGCGCAAGAACCGAAGCAGATTTCCGTAATGTAATTTCATGGTGGGATAAACTGGATTCCAACAGGGAACGAAAAGAGCGTGCACATGAGATAGGTCGTTCTGAAATTCCTCTTGAATGGGGTGCATCTGAATATTATCTTCCTGCAAATGCCTCATATGATATGGTACTTCAAAATCTTCTGCTAGCTGGTGATTTCATAGATTACATTTATGATCAGCCTGATAATTTACATGAATTAGTGACCACATCCGATATATCAGGTATTTTAAAGTCACTCAAAGCTGCCCACAAACAGCTTATGTTCTATCTGTTTGTTCATGCATACTCAACTGTACAATATGCAGCGTTAAACAATCAGACAGACCGGAATGTGCGTGGCGTCAGAGAGACTGCACTCAAAAAGATAAGAAAAGAATTGACAAAGGCATTAGAATACAGAAAAGAACATAATGAGCAGTCTCTTACACCTGATGAAAAATATTTTCTTGAAAATGGTGTACGCAGGAAATCAGATATGAACTTGAAGCCATAAATCATCATGTTAAGTTATGCTTGACCATATTTTTGTAATTGGATAAAATATATATAAGATTACATTCATTAAGCAATGAACAGATTGGAGGAATAGAGAATGAAGAATCTGTTTGAACACACAAGTGCCCCTTGGGTAAAATATAGCAGCTATGAATATCGCACTGCTGATGATGGCACTTTATATATAGTAGTTTCAGACAATGCAAAGCCTCAGATGTACCGCCCAATGCAGGATGCCAATGCACTTGTCCTTGATGCGGTTAATATTGGTCTTATGGCTATGCATAAAACAGATACTGATATATTGCAGCAGATGGTTCTTGATTTTGTATCTGCTTATGGATTCCTTGGTTTTATGACAGCACTGCCGACAACGGCACAGTTTGTTACATATGAATCCGTATATCTTCCTAAAAACCACTTTATCAAAGAAGAAGCTCTTTCAACAGAGGATTATCTTACTTACTTCTACCCTTTTGAAAAGCTTGATTTTCACAAGAAAGGTACTGAATCCGGATGGTCTGTTACAGACAAAGATGAAATTGCTGTTGTGATGGCAATGGGTAACAGTCCTCAGGCTGTATCCATGAGTTTTCAAAGGGAATATGCTGAACGATATGACTGGCTCATAAAGGAATTTACTGACTGGGCTTTTACATATATGACAAGTTTTCTCTATTACCATGACTATGATTCGATAGATGAACAGACAAAAGACCTGTATCGGCAGGGAATGTCGGCATTTGGCGGTATATCTCCGACATATCATATAGCATTGGAAAAAGATTCACCTGTTATAGTATGGGATTTCCATTCGCTGCTTGTTATGATACAGATGTGCTTTTCTTTTATGCTGACAGATGAAAGCTGTGAAATGAAATTGTGTAAGCACTGTGGTAAAGCATTTATCGCAAGCCGCAAGGGAAATGAGTTCTGCTCTCCGAAATGTAAAAATCAATATAATGTGTATAAGACAAGAGCAAAAAAGAATAATACTGATGAATAAAATCGTTTTTTATAATGTTCAGGAGGTTTGTACGCAATGAGTGAAATCATTAAAACTAATACAGAATATTCAAAGTGGATTAAAGAAGTTTCTTTAAGATTCCGCAACAGCCAGATAAAAGCTGCAACAAAAGTTAATCGAGAAATGCTGTTATTTTACTGGTCTATTGGGCATGATATATCAGAGAATTACAATGAAACCAAATACGGAAAATCTTTTTTTAAAAATCTTAGTCTTGATTTGCAGGATGTACTACCTGATGTAAAATCATTTTCTGTAACTAATTTAAAATATATGAAATATTTTTACGATTTATACAGCAATTCAAATCGTCAACAA
>JAEDMB010000045.1 GCA_016303235.1 Oscillospiraceae bacterium | reverse complement strand
CTGTGAAAACAACTGCGGTTGCGGATGCTGATTAAAACGGAATAAAAAATCGGGGGCTGATTTTATTCAGCCCCTTTGTTTCTATGCTTTTTTATATTTGAATACGCTTTTATATGCCATATTTGCCGAAGGCAGTACAAGGCTTAAAAGTACAATATCAATCGGATATGTAACATTTTTCGGAAGTCTTGAAGTTACAAACCATGTCATGAACTGATTCATCATATCTCTGTCGCCGAGTGATGTAAACACTGAAAAGTCCTTGTTTACATAGAGTGAATAGAGGAAATATGAATTGAGAGTCATATTGCATATCACGACAACAAGACCTCTTGCAAGCATAATTCTGAGTATGCTCATAACACTTCCCTTTATGTCGCTTTTTGTGCATTTTATATCAGCATTGTAAAGGACAATTCCATAGATAATTCCGGAAAGTACTACAACCAGAGCAAGCTCTATGCTGTATCCTCTTGCGGATTTGTTGTCAATCAGAAAGCCGATTACATCAAGGGCAAATGTTGACATTCCGCACACAACAGGGCCGTAAAGCATTGCTATTATGCATATGGGAACGCATGTAAATACTATTCTTGCGTCAGCAGTGATGTTGATTCCAAGCGAGCGTATTGCTACGGCAAGGGCAAGAAGCATTCCCGTTACGGTAATGGTTCTGATGTCTCCGAGTGATTTTGCGGAGTCGGTGAATTTGGAAATAAAGCTCTTCATAAAAATATACCTCCTTATTATGCGAGCCGTTGCCTTATACATAATCAAAGAGGTATTAAAAAAGAGTTTCTTCGGTTATATATTCAGCGGGATGCGAAAGCTGTACCGCAAGCATTTTATGCTTTTCGTACAACGGCAACTCCCCGTCCGTTGTCACTTCACGCACAGCCTTCTACTCTGATGATTAAAAAATATTTATCTTAAAGGGCGAGTTCTTCAGCAATTGTGTGAAGTTCGTCCTCATAAGGCTTTTTCATACTGAGTGCTTCCTGAATGTCAAAGTCAACTACTTCGTCCTTCTGGATTCCTACAACTCTGTTGCCGATACCCTGTGAAAGGAGCTGTACAGCATGGTAACCCATTTTTGTAGCAATAACTCTGTCTCTGAGTGTCGGAGAACCGCCTCTCTGAACGTGTCCGAGAATTGTAGCTCTTGATTCGATATGTGTCTTTTCCTGAATAACCTGAGCGATTTCGTTTGCATGTCCGACGCCCTCTGAAACTATGATAACGAAATTTTCCTTGCCGTTCTTTTTAGTTTCAAGCATTTTCTTAGCTATAGCGTCAAGGTCGTAAGGTCTTTCCTTTGTGATTACTTCGATAGCACCGCATGCAATACCTGTATTTACAGCAATATATCCTGCATTTCTTCCCATAACTTCAACAACACTGCATCTGTCATGTGACTGTGAAGTATCACGGAGCTTGTCAACCATTTCCATAGCAGTATTCATAGCAGTGTCATAGCCTATTGTATAGTCAGTGCATGCAATGTCATTGTCAATAGTACCGGGGAGACCAACGCAGAGAATACCCTTTGATGAAAGGTCAGCAGCTCCTCTGAATGAACCGTCACCACCGATTACTACAATACCTTCAAGACCAAGCTTTTCACATGTTTCCTTAGCCTTTTCAACGCCTTCTTCAGTTCTGAATTCAGGACATCTTGCAGTAAAAAGCATTGTACCGCCTCTGTGAATAATATCAGAAACGCTTCTTGCATTCATTTCAAATATATCGCCGTTTATAAGACCGACATATCCTCTGCGGATTCCATAAACTTCCATACCCTTGCTCATAGCAGCTCTTGCGACAGCTCTTATAGCGGCGTTCATGCCCGGAGCATCGCCTCCACTTGTTAAAATACCAATTTTCTTTATCATGTTAAATATCTCCATTCTGCCTTACGGCATTATTAAACCTAAAAGTAAAATAGACAGTGAAAAAACTTTCATCTATTATATTTTACTACATTTAAGAATTTTGTCAAGTAGTTTTGAATTATTTTATATTTATTTAATATTTATTGTCTTTTTACAAGTCCTATACGGTCATATGATACATATTGTTTTAAGGAATCAAGCAAATTTTTATCAGCTGAAACATATAACGGAGTTTTCAGGGAAATCATTTTTTTCATATCCGTGAGATAAATCAGCACACGGCTGTTTCCCTTATGTTCCGCAAGGACTTTTTCAATACGTCTGAAAACTTCAAGTTCACCAGAATCAAGCTTTATGCAGAAATTCATTCCGGATACAAGCTCCGGAATATCATTTTCAGCGTTGAATATCTCATCGCATATTATTCCGGAATGTCCGTTGCGTGAAGATACATGGGCTTTTACAAGAAGTACAGAATTACTGTAAAGCTTTGATTCTGATTTCCTGTAAACATCTGAAAATACTGTTGAATCAGTTTCACCTGATTCGTCCTCAAGCCTTAAAAAGCACATTCTTTTTCCGCTTTTGTCAGTATGGATTTTTACTCCCCTTACCATACAGACAAGATTTATTTTTTCACCGTTCTGCATACTTTCAATATCATTTATTTTTTTCGTTTTGAAGTATACTCTGAGATATTCGTATTCATCAAGAGGAAATCCCGAAAGATAAAATCCGGTGGATTCCTTTTCAAGCTCAAGAAGTTTTTTCCTGCTGTATTCTTCGGCAGGCTTTATAATTATATCTGATGATTTGCTTTCTGAAATATCAAAAAAATTAAGCTGTCCCTCTATGCCGTTATAATTTCTTTCGGAAACGGATTTCATAATTGATTCATAATTTTCAAGCATCTGGTGACGGTTAAGGTCAAGATTATCAAAAACTCCAGCCTTTATCATATTTTCAACAGCAAGCCTGTTCATATTGCGACCGGCATTGCGTTCACAGAAATTGCGAAAACTTGTATAGTTTCCGTTTCTGTTTCTTTCTTCAACGATATTTTCCGCCAGAAGGCTTCCGACATTGTTTATAACAAGAAGTCCGAAATATATACAGTTTCCCGAACCCGAAAAGCCTCCGCAACTTATATTTATATCGGGACGCTTTATTTCTATTCCTTCTGAACGGCAAAGCGTTATATATTCCACAAGCTTAGATGTATTTGACATTACGCTTGACATAAGGGAGGACATATATTCCTTGAAATAATGGCATTTCAGATATGCCGTCTGATATGATAAATACGCATATGATGCTCCGTGCGAACGGTTAAAGGCATATGATGCAAAACCTGCCATTTCACTGAATATACTTTCAGCCGTATACGGAGAAATTCCGTTTTTCACAGCACCGTTTATAAAGCTGTCTTTTTCCCTCATCATTTCATCATAATTTTTATTGCTTATGGCTCTCCTTAGTATATCCGCATGAGCATATGAAAATCCGGCAAGCTTACGGCATATTTCCATAACCTGTTCCTGATACAGAATACAGCCGTATGTGCTTTTCAGTATACTTTCAAGCATAGGGTGCTTGTATACAACCTTTTCGGGATTACGGTAACTTTCAAGATATTTCGGTATAGAACCCATAGTTCCGGGGCGGTAGAGAGATAATATTGTAATTATATCCTCCATATTTTTCGGCCTGAGATTCATTGCAAGCTTTTTGATTCCTGCACTTTCAAGCTGAAAAACCCCTTCTATTTTTCCGTCAGATATCATATCATATACAGCTTTGTCATCAACCGGTATTTCTGAAATATCAAAATCAGGATTATTCTTTTTTATCTGCTTTACAGTATCGCTTATAACCGTGAGATTGCGTAATCCAAGCAAATCCATTTTAAGAAGTCCGAGCTTTTCAATACCCTTTTTTGTGTACTGAGTGGCAATCATGTTATTATTTTTATGGAGTGGGACAAGCTCATTCAGATTTACTGATGATATAACTACTCCCGCAGCGTGAGTTGCTGTGTGACGGGGCATACCTTCAATACGTTTTGCCGTATCAATAAGATTTTTTATATCTTTATCGGAATTGTAAAGCTCCGAAAGTTCCGGAACATTTGCAAGTGCTTCATCAAGCTTTTCATAATCACCGATAAGCTTTGCAAGCCTGTCACATACATTAAGCGGAATATTCATTGCCCGTCCCGTATCCCTTACCGCCATTCTTGCCTTAAAAGTATCAAAGGCTGTTATTTCGGCAACATTTTCTTCACCGTAACGGCTTATTATATATTCCTTTACTTTCTGACGCTTTTCAACACAGAAATCTATATCAAAATCCGGCATTGTTTTTCTTTCGGGATTGAGAAATCTTTCAAAAATGAGATTGTATTTTATCGGGTCAATATCAGTTATTCCGATACAGTATGCACAAAGACTTCCCGCCCCCGAACCTCTGCCGGGGCCTGTCGGAATATTATGGCTTTTTGCATAGTGAACGAAATCCCATACTATAAGATAATAGTCAACATATTTCATTCTGATTATAACATCAAGCTCATATTCAAGACGCTTTAAGATTTCGGGATTCGGATTTTCTCCGTAACGCTTATACATTCCCTCAAGGCACAGATTTCTGAAAAATTCCTGATTATCAGTGACTCCGGATTTTCTGAATTCAGGAATCTGTATCTTTCCAAATTCAAAATCATACTGACATTTTTCAGCTATTTTTGCAGAATTTAAAACAGCGTCCTCATGGTTTCTGAAAAGGGAATACATTTCCTCTGTTGATTTGATATAATATTCACTGTTTTCATGCTTTTTCACTAAAGCCTGATTTTTCTGAAATCCCGTTAAAAGTTCATGTATATCGCTGTCCTGCTCTGATATGTAATGACAGTCATTGGTTGCAACAAGAGGTATTCCCGTTTCATATGAAAGGCGGAAAAGCTTCTGCATAATCTGCATTTCGTCTGAAGTTCCATGATTCTGTACTTCTATATAATAATCTTCGCCGAAAATATTTCTGTACTTTTCTGCTGTCAGCTTTGCTCCGTAATAGTCATTGTTTAAAAGTTTCTGACAGACCTCCCCCGAAATGCAACCAGAAAGACATATTAAACCCTCATGATATTTTTCAAGCAATTCCATGTCAATCCGTGGCTTTATATAAAATCCTTCTGTATTTGCAAGCGAAATCATTTTTATAAGATTTTTATAGCCTGTTTTGTTTTTGCATAAAAGCGTTATATGATATGATACGGAATCCTGTTTAAAATCATGGTCAGAACGCTTTCTGCATGCAACATATGCCTCACACCCTGTAATCGGCTTTATACCGTTTTCAACTGCCTTTTGGTAAAACTCAACTGCACCATACATGCAACCGCTGTCCGTTATTGCTACGGCTGTCTGTCCGAGACTTTTTATATGTTCAAAAAGCCTGTCGATACGGCATGCACCGTCAAGCAGACTGTATTCAGTATGAAGATGAAGATGTACAAAATCACTTCTTTTCATTTTTTTCGCTCCGTATCTGTTCAGCCATTTCAGATATTTTTTTCAGTCTGTGATTGACTCCCGAACGGCTTATAGGATTTTCAAGGCTTTCCCCGATTTCCCTTAAAGTCATATCAGAATTATTCAGCCTTATCATGGCAACTTCCCTTAATTCTGCCGGAATATTTTCAAGGCCTATTTCCCTGTCAACCGTAAGTATATCCTGTATCTGAATTATAGACGCATTAACGGTTTTAGCGATATTGGCTGTATCGCAGTTGCACATTCTGTTTGCTCTGTTGCGTAAATTTTTTTCTATTTTGACGTTCATAATTTCAAGGGTACATTGCCTTGCACCGATATATGTCAGAACGTCCTCTATTGATTCGCTGTCTTTAAGATAAACTATAAAGCTGTTTTTTCTCTTTGAGATTTTAGCCTTTGCATCTATTTTCATGAGTATGTCAAGAATGATTTCCGCCTTTGATTCTCCGGAAGTCTTAAATTCAAGATGATATTCCTTGTCGGGACTGTTAACACTTCCGCATATTATAAAAGCTCCGGCAAGAAATGCACATTTGAGATTACGGCTGACAAGAATTTTTTCACGCTTTTCAGTTTCATAAAAATCAAATATTTCCGAAAGCTCAGCTTTATTTTTTATATCAAATGAATAGAGCAGTGAATTTCTGATTTTTTTCTCCGGATTTCTTCCGGGAATTATTCTGTTCTGAAAAAGTTCACTGAAAAGCTTTTCCGTAAAGCATATTATATCGGGATTTTCACTCTGGACTGATATAATATCCGTACTCATTTTTTTCCCATAAAGAAGTATTCCATAAAGGCATGCGAATTTTCTTTCATCATTTTTTTCAATAAATGAAAATATTTCTTTTTTTACTTCGTTTGAAAAGGATATGAAAATCACTCCCTTAATTTTTTCTTTCCTTGTTTATATCACGGTGATATTTCTGAACTCTGTAACCCTTCGAGGCTATATATTCCGCCATAAGCTCGGCGAATGTTATTGAACGGTGTTTTCCTCCGGTACAGCCGAATGAAATAACTATCTGACTTTTTCCCTCGCTGATATAAAGAGGAAGAAGAAAGTCTATCAGGTCACAGAGTTTTTGCATGAGTGTTTTTGACTGTTCAAAGCTCATAACGTAATCCCTTACGCATGCGTCACAGCCTGTATGATTTTTAAGTTCCGGTATATAAAAAGGATTCGGCAGACATCTTACATCAAAAACAAGGTCTGATTCTATTGATGCTCCGTATTTGAATCCGAATGACGTAACTTTTACCGCTATTGAATCGGAAATATTTTCAAGAAAAAGATTTCTAATCTGTTCCTTAAGCTGATTAGATGAAAGATATGAAGTTTCAATATAATAATCGGCTATTTCACGGAGCTGTGAAAGCTGTTGGGATTCATAATTTATAGCCTCCTGAAGATTTCCGTTGAATTTTTCAGCAAGAGGGTGCTTTCTTCTTGTTTCCTTGTATCTTTTTATAAGAACTTCTTCAGTTGCATCTATAAAAAGAACCTTTACATCGATATCGTCCTCTTTTTTGATATTCTGCCATGCCTTGAGGATTTCAAGAAACATATCTCCGGAACGCATATCAACCGCAACTGCAACCTTGTTTATTGATTCCTTTGAATGACGGCATACATCAACAAATTTTGTTATCAGCGAAGGCGGAATATTGTCAATGCAGTAATATCCTATATCCTCCATAACGTCCATTACTGCCGATTTTCCGGAACCGGACATTCCGGTTACTATAAGCAGATTCATGAAAATTCCTCCTTTTATAATTCTCCGATTATTACCGGTTCAAGCTCAAGCATATATCCGGTTTTTTCCTTTACGATTGCTTTTACTTTTTCGCATAGTTCAATAACATCACTGCATGATGCATTTCCCTTATTTATGACAAATCCGCAGTGCTTTGTGCTTACTTCCGCATCACCGCATGAAAGTCCCTTAAGACCACATTCATCTATAAGTTTTGAGGCATAGTTTCCCTCCGGTCTCTTGAATGTACTTCCTGCACTTGGATATTCCAGAGGCTGTTTTTCCCTGCGTTTTGCAATACATTCATTCATAGCGGACTTTATTTTTTCCGGACTGCCTTTTTCAAGTCGGAATGTTGCTGACAATATAATTCCGCCTTTTTCTGAAAAAATACTGTGCCTGTATGAAAGATTCATGTCTGATTCTGATATGCTGTGAATATTACCGTCAGTATCAAGATATTCCGCCGATTCAATTACGTCTGAAATTTCCGAACCGTATGCACCCGCATTCATATATAAAGCACCGCCGACTGTTCCGGGGATTCCGTAAAGATTTTCCATTCCGGAAAGTCCTTGTTTCTGAACCTCAAGGCATACGGCTGAAAGCTTTGCACCAGCCTGACAGAATACCTTATTTTCAGTAATTTTTATATCGGCAAAATCTCCTCCGACAAGAATTATTATTCCGTCATATCCCTTGTCAGATACTATTATATTACTTCCTCTGCCTATTACCTGATAATTTATATTTTTTTCTTTCATAAAAGATACAAGCCGTAAAAGCGAATCTGCACTGTTGACGCTCACAAGAGCCTGACACTTTCCGCCTATTCTGAATGTATTATATTCTTTAAGACTACATTCGGGAATAATACCACATTCAAGCTTACCGCAAAGGTCTGATAATTCTTTTATATATGATAACATTTTCTGTCCCTTTCTTCTGAAAAATTCAATTAAAACATATCATAGTTCTTGACAGTTTCCTTGCTGTCAGAATCCATGCCGAGGCGGTCAAGAAGTTCCTGAGCAGCATTGTAGCCCATTTTCTTCTGTCTGTTATTCATAGCAGCAACTTCGAGAATGACTGCAAGGTTTCTTCCGGGCTTGACAGGTATTGTCAGCGAGGGAACTTTTACTCCGAGAATTGAAACAAATTCCGTATCTACGCCCATTCTGTCATAGATTTTTTCAGGGTCCCACTGTTCCATTTCAACAACAAGGTCTATTTTCTCTGTCATCTTGATTGCACCCATACCGAAAAGACGCCTTGCATTTATAATTCCTATGCCACGGAGTTCAAGAAAATGCCTGATATTATCCGGAGAACTTCCGACAAGGCTTATATTTGATACTTTCTTGATTTCAACAGCATCATCGGCAACAAGTCTGTGACCTCTTTTTACAAGTTCGATAGCCGTTTCGCTTTTTCCGACTCCGCTTTCGCCTGTTATGAATACGCCCTCGCCGTAAATTTCAATAAGTACACCGTGACGGGTAATTCTCGGAGCAAGATTAAGATTTAAAAATGCTATAAGGCTTGCCATAAATGCAGATGTACTTTCTTTTGAACGCAGAAGAGGCACTTCAAATTCCTTTGCAAGCTCCTCCATTTCAGGAAAGCATGGGAGTTCCCTTGCGATGATAAGTGCGGGGATTTTATATGACATAAGCATTTTTATTCTGTCATATCTTGTCTTGTCGTCAAGGGTTGAAAGATATGCAAATTCCATTTTTCCGACAATCTGTATTCTTTCGGGATTAAAGTATTCATAGAATCCCATAAGCTGGAATCCGGGTCTGTTGACTTCATTTTCATCAACGAATATTTTTTCCGTTTCCTCCGGAGTATAGATTACTTCAAGGGAAAGCTCATCAATAATTTTTTTAAGGGATACTTTAAATTTATCTGCCATAAAAATTCTCCTTTTTTTTAAAAATTCAGTCAATTAAATATATATGATTTATAGCCGAGCTTTATAAGCTCCGATTTGATTTCCTCAAAATCCTCCTCATAGAGATTACTGCCGGAAAGACGTATTATAACCTTGAATTTTTCCAAATCCTTTTTGATTATACGCATAAGCTTTTTGGCATTTGATGCATAACCGCCTGTAAATTCGTATACTTTTCCCTCCGGAGTTTCGATAGTGTAAAGGTCGTCAAAATCTATATTTACAACAAGCATAGCTGTTGAAAGAAGTTCCGGACGGAATACTTCCTCTTTTCCTCTGATTATATCCGTTGCAGATACCTCAAGCATTGAAGGAACACTGTTCTTAACGGCAGTTTCATAAAGGTCATTTGCAAGCGTTACAAGAGCCGTATAGCGACCGCTTTCCCTGACTGTTTCGCCTATATAGTCAATATCGCTTTCACGGAAAGGAGGAAAAACTATATCTGCAAAAATTATATTGTCAAATCCTGCGAGAGTTATTTCATCGGCAAGGCTCTCTGAATATTCAACAGCATCGTATGAAAAGGGATTAAGCCATGGCTTTCCGCCGTCATAGGGGTTATCATCAAGCCATACTGAACCGCTTTCCTCTATTTTGTATCCTGCATCGTGATATGATGACGGATATATATTGTCGTCAAGAACGCTCATATATGCCATTGATTTCAGTCCCGATTCCTCTATAACAGATACTATTTCAGAAAGTTCAAGATATGAGACAATTGCTCCGGAATAGCTTGTTCCACGGACTTCGGAGGAATAATATATCTTTCCTCCGGCAAGCTTTAAAGGCACTACTGCATATTCAAAGCCGGATTCCTTTATTTCCTCAAGCTCATATTCAAGAGTATCAGTATCATCAAGACTGTTCCTGCTGAGAAATGAACAGTTATAGACTTTTTCCATACTTTCAAGGGATTCAAGGTCACTTCCGGAATTTTCGCTTGTTTCAGATGAATTTGAACTGTTTCCGAGAGATGAAATACTGTTATCGCCTTTTTTCTGCGTATAGTTAAGCAGAGGCTCGGCAACACTGTAACCCACAAAAACAAGCCCGCCCGTAAGAAGTATTGTAAGGGCTGTACTCATAAACCTGCCGGATTTGCCCTTTTTATAGTATCTTTTTTCTTTTGTTTTATAAATTTTCCTTCCTCTGTTTTTAAATTTCATTTTATTATACTCCTAAATAAATACTGCTCTTTTATTTTAAAGTCCATACTGCCATTGATATAATCCCCAGATATACAAGCATTGCGGGCATTCCTCTGAATGATGACGGAACTTTTGCACAATTAAGCCTTTTGTATGCCGTAGCAACAAAGACAGATGCAATTATAAATCCCAGTCCCGACTGCAAGCCGTATAATAAATAATCTGAAATACCTGTATTTTCAGGATTTTCACTAATCATGTAAAGCGTTCCCATTACAGCACAGTTGAATGATGCTATATGAATATATTTTTTTAATCTGCCGTAAAGCCTTTTGCTTATGCACCAGAGAATAAAAAGGCTTGAAAGGTATATAATTCCTGTTATAATAACATACGCAAAAAGCCGGAAGTTTTCAAAATACCCGTTTAATAGCCTGTCAGCAAAATATGCTCCCATTGAACCGAAAGTTGTAAATATACAGATTATAAATGCAACTCCCATAAAACTGCGTTTATTTTTTGCGGATATAAATACCGTACTTGTGCCGAGAGCCTGTGTAAAGATAAGATTTCCGGCAAGCTGTGAAAGAAAACTCACTATAAGAAACATTTTTTCTAATCCTCTCCCGATGAAAGAAGTGAACGGATTTTTCTGTAAATTCCGCAGATTATTCCGAGAATTATAAATCCGCCGAAGGGCAGACCTGCTCCCGAAACTGTCATGCTTATATTCATTACTTTATTGTTTACAGTTCCGTATGCTATAAGCTCCCTCAATGCTCCACAGACAAGCACAACTATATCAAATCCGAGTATATAAAACACAAGATTTCCAATAAGTTCTCTGAAATCAAGATTCAAAAACCTGTGCTGTGTCTGATATACAATAAGTGAATTTACTGCTATAAGCGGAAAGTATATCCCGATTCTTTCAACAGATTCGGGATATATCATCATTGTAAGCTCTCTGACAGGAACATAAAGCAGTGAGCTTATTGCAGATGTCCATATGACCCTTACGGCATAGGGCAGTTTTTTCGGTATTAAGTAAGCAATAATATCAGCAAAAAATGTAATGACTGAAAAAGCATATACAAGTGCAAGCGAATCCCTGAAAGATGTTGTACAGATTATTGCCGGAGAGATTATCATTCCGGCTGAAAGAACTGTATTGTCTCTCAGAAGTCCGTCAGTAATTCTGTTTTTCATTGATTTCACCCTTTTTTTCCTCCGATGCATATTTATCGGCTTTGAGCTGTATTGATTTAAAAAGAAGTGCAACGGGAGTCATTATAACCGATACTGCCGGAATCATATTTTCCTTTGCTGTCGTAAGAATTATTATATATGCTGTAACGGCTGTAAAAAGTCCGTAGAAAAAGGCATAGTAATTGTTTAAAGGTGCAACTCTTTTATCAGATACTATATATACCGATGAAAAGAGGAACATATTTGTAGCCATAATATATTTAAGCGATTCAGAACGGCTTTCCGATACCGGAACTATAAACGCCATAAAAACCATTCCTGCAATAACACCCGTAAAAGCTCCGGCTGATACGGCTTTTCTGAATAAAAGCACAAACGCTGAAACTATAAGCAGAAGTATGCTTACTGTTCCCATAGCTCCCCGAAAGTTTCCTATAAGCAAATCAAAATCTGATATGCTTATATTTCCGGCATTGTTGAAATCATATGACAGAGAATGTGACAATACTGCATTTTCAGCAGAAATTTCAAGCTTTTTGTCTGGTGAAGGATACATCAGAATTTTATTTCCCCATGATGTAAGTGCGAAAAGATACCCGACTGCACATGGCGAAAATATTATATTTTTACGTCCGCCGAAAAGATTTTTCCCGACAAGTACAGCAAATGCACATGAAATCATTGGTATTCTGAAATCTATCGAAGCCGGCATCATAAGAGCTATTGCAAGTCCGTCCGCAAGTGACATAAGGTCATCGGGAACATACTTTTTTTTCATGAACCATACTGCAATCCAGTCGCATACAAAAGATACTGCCATGCAAAGTCCTGCCATTATAAGGGTGCGGACTCCGTAATAAAAATATGCCATAACTTCCAGCGAGGCAAGCGTCAATATTATGTCAACCCATGAAAGAGTACGCTTTTTCTGAATATTCATCAGTCAACCGCTTTCCTTAAATTATCAGCGGTTTCGGCAAGGTTTTCCGAACGGAAAAGATAGCTTCCCGATACAAGAATATTTGCCCCTGCTTTTTTAACAACCGGTGCAGTTTTGTCATCAATTCCGCCGTCAACCTGAATATCAATGGCAAGATTATTTTCGTCCGCATAGTTTCGGATTTTTTTGATTTTATCCGTCATATCCATAAATTTCTGACCGCCGAATCCCGGTTCTACTGTCATTACAAGAACCATATTGAGATATTTCATATAAGGAAAAACGCTTTCGGCGGGTGTGTCGGGCTTTATTGCGATTGCTCTTTTCACATTTGTTTTGTAAAGTTCCTCTATTGTTCTCATAGTGTTGCTTTTACTTTCAATATGAAAGGTAATTATATCCGCACCGGATTCCGCAAATTCCCTTACATATTTAAGGGGTTTCGTTATCATAAGATGAACGTCAAGCAACATATCCGGTGAAAGCTTTTTAATGCTTTTAAGAACAGGAAGACCGTATGTTATATTGTCTACAAATATTCCGTCCATTACATCGAAGTGAATCATATCAACTCCGGATTTTTCAAGCTTTCTGATTTCTGATTCAAGATTCAGCAAATCCGCACTCAGTATTGAGGCTGAAACATAATTTTGCAAAATTTTATCATTCCTTTGACTTATAATATTATACATCTATTATTATATAATATTTATGTAGAAACGTCAATAATATCTCTGAAGTTTTTCAAAGGTTTTTTATTATCGCAGAAGTTAATTGATTAAAAATAAAAAATATTTTTCAGCTATTTACAAACTGCTTTTATTGTGTTATAATAATATCACCGTGTACTTGGATTCGGGCTTGTCCTCGGATTTTTTTCACCCGTTTCTGCGTTTGCGGAATATATTTTATTTTAAAGAGGTGCTTTTTACATGCTTCTTAAAGAAGAAAAAACTGCTGTTATCGAAGCTAACAGAACTCACGAAAACGACACAGGTTCTCCTGAAGTCCAGATTGCTA
>JAEDMB010000186.1 GCA_016303235.1 Oscillospiraceae bacterium | reverse complement strand
GGAAAGAGAAATTCCGGAAAATCAAGCCTTGTCAATGCTGTAACAGGTCAGAATCTCTGTGTAGTATCAGATGTAAAGGGTACTACAACAGACCCTGTATATAAATCAATGGAATTACTGCCTTTAGGAGCAGTAATGATTATAGATACAGCCGGATTTGACGACTGCGGAGAACTCGGCGAAATGCGTATTAAGAAAACTATTCAGGTACTTAATAAAACCGATATTGCGGTACTTGTAACAAATTCCGAAACTTCGGACGAATACGAAACGGAACTTGTAAATCTATTCATAAATAAGAAAATTCCGTATATCACAGTACGCAATAAATGTGATTTGCTTGATGAAATCCCCGAAAACGATATGCTTTATACAAGCACCCTGACAGGATATAATATAAATCTTCTGAAAGAAAAGCTTGCAAGAATGGTAAAACCTGATAATTCAAGGCTTATCGGAAATCTTGTAAAACCCGATGATTTTGTAATACTTGTTACACCTGTTGACGAATCCGCACCTAAAGGGCGTCTGATACTTCCGCAACAGCAGGCTATAAGAGATATACTTGATTCAAGAGCGTGCTGTATAGTAATTCAGGAAACACAGCTGAAAAATACTCTTGAAAAAATAACTCCCTCGCTTGTTATAACGGACAGTCAGGCATTCAAGACTGTTTCAGAACAGACTCCGGAAAATATTCTGCTTACATCATTTTCAATACTTATGGCGAAATACAAGGGATTTCTCGATACAGCCGTTGACGGAGTATCAAAAATAAAATGTCTTAATGACGGAGATAAAATTCTGATTTCAGAGGGTTGCACTCATCACAGGCAGTGCAAGGATATAGGAACAGTCAAGCTTCCGAACTGGCTCAGAGATTATACAAAAAAGGATTTTAAGTTTGAATTTTCATCGGGAACGGAATTTCCGGAAAATTTGTCAGAATATTCACTTGTAATACACTGCGGAGGCTGTATGCTTAATTCCCGTGAAGTTCAGAGCCGTATGGAAAGAGCTGTATCCCAGAAAATACCGTTTACAAATTACGGAATATCAATAGCATATATGAACGGAATTTTAAAAAGAAGTCTTGAAATTTTTCCGGAGCTTGCAGAAAAGATAAATTAACATAATATTTGCGATTCCTGCATAAAATACAATAATAATTCATAGGGGGTCGCATTATGAAGAAAATCGGACTGACTGAACTGCTTATATTTATTTTTTCCACGGAGCTTATCGGAGTTCTTTCTGGAATAATTGCCGGAAATTCTTTCGGAATTTACAGCGAACTTGTAAAGCCTCCTCTTTCGCCTCCCTCATGGCTTTTTCCGCTGATGTGGGCGATACTTTATGCACTTATGGGAGCATCGGCATATATAGTATACTATGCTGATAAGGATTGCAGGAAAAATAATCTTATTCTTTATGGAATACAGCTTTTTTTCAATTTTATATGGAGCATAATATTTTTCCGATTCCGTCTTTTCGGAGTATCGGCGGTTATAATTTTCATTCTTATTTTGCTTGTCATCAGAATAATAATGCATTTTGGAAAATCAAATAAAATTGCAGGTTATATAAATATTCCATATCTGATATGGCTGATTTTTGCACTTTATCTTAATATCGGAGTATTTATTCTTAACTGAATTTTCTGCTTGAATTTTTCTTTAATATGTGCTATAATAAAATCCGGCAGAAGCCTATAAATTATTTCTATTATAAGGGACTGATTGAAAATGAAAAATACTGTTTCAACGCTTATGAATCAGAAACAGTCAGGTGATAAAATTACAATGCTTACCGCCTATGACTATTCAACAGCTAAAATGGAGGACGAATGTGGAGTAAACTGTATTCTTGTAGGTGATTCTCTGGGAATGGTAATGCTTGGATACGAAAACACGCTTCCTGTAACTATGGAAGATATGATTCACCATACAAAGGCAGTTTCAAGAGGTGCGGAAAATGCATTTATAATAGCCGATATGCCTTTTATGTCATATCAGACCAGTGTATGCGATGCCGTAAGAAATGCAGGCAGACTCATTAAAGAGGGAAATGCTCATGCCGTAAAGCTTGAGGGCGGTGCGGAAGTATGCGAACAGATTGAAGCTATTACAAAAGCCTCGATTCCTGTTGTGGCACATCTCGGACTGACTCCGCAGTCTGTAAACGCTTTCGGAGGTTTTAAAGTTCAGGGAAAAAATATTGAACGTGCCGAACAGATTGTCGAGGACGCTTTAAAGGTCGAAAAAGCCGGAGCCTGTATGCTTACTCTTGAATGTGTTCCGGCTGAGCTTGCTGAAGTAATCACAAAAAAACTTACTATTCCGACTATCGGAATAGGAGCAGGTGCAGGCTGTGACGGTCAGGTGCTTGTATATCAGGATATGCTCGGAATGTTTTCTGATTTTACACCCAAATTCGCAAAAAAGTTTGAGGACGTAGGTTCACTGATGAAAAGCGGATTCAGAAAGTATATAGATGAAACCAAATCAGGAATTTTTCCGTCTGCTGAACATACATTCAGAATCGACAGCGAAGTTATAGCAAAAATCAGAGAAAAATATAATACGGAGGACTGAAAAAATGAAAATCGTCAAGACAATTGATGAAATAAGAAGTCAGGTAAAAAGCTGGAGAAAAGAAGGACTTTCAGTCGGATTCGTTCCGACTATGGGCTACCTTCACGAAGGACATGCAAGTCTTATAAAAAAATCTTCTGAACAGAATGACAGAACGGTTGTATCTGTATTTGTAAATCCTATGCAGTTCGGAGCAAATGAGGATTTGGACAGCTATCCGAGAGATATTGAACACGATTCGGAAGTAGTTGAAAACAGCGGAGGGGATATTATATTCAATCCCGAACCGAGCGAAATGTATAAAAACGGATTTTCAACTTTCGTTGATATGTCAGTGCTTACGGAGGAACTTTG
>JAEDMB010000185.1 GCA_016303235.1 Oscillospiraceae bacterium | reverse complement strand
TCAGTTGGTTAGAACGCTAGCCTGTCACGCTAGAGGTCGTGGGTTCGAGCCCCATCCGGGTCGCCATTTTCTCTTATGCCTCTGTAGCTCAGTCGGTAGAGCAGGGGACTGAAAATCCCCGTGTCGTTGGTTCGATTCCGACCGGAGGCACCATGAAGAACGTGTCCTTAGCTTGGGGAAATATTCTTGAGTGATGCACGTTCTTTAAAATGCGGATTTAGCTCATCTGGTAGAGCGCCACCTTGCCAAGGTGGAGGTAGCGAGTTCGAGCCTCGTAATCCGCTCCATATTGTTGGGGAAATATCCTTGACAGACTTCAATCCCGAAACTTTTCGTTTCGGGATTTTTTTTCTTTGAATATAAACGCTTGACAAATACATAAAAATTATATATACTTGTTTTATAAAAAATTTTTTAAGGAGTATTTTTATGAGTATTGATGAAGGGCGATTGCCTGCCTGTATAATTGCACTGGTGATTTTTATAATTGTGAGGGCTTTTTATACTGCCTGTGAGTATGCTTTGATTGAAGTTAATGACAGCAAAGTGAAATCCCTTGCGGAACGTGATAAAAAATATAAGAAACTTTTTGATGTCATATCTAAACCGCAGAAAACAAGGGTTGCTTTTTCTTCTCACAGGGCATTTTCAAGCATTATTATTTCCTTTCTTACTGTTATGAGTTTTGGTATGCCGGTTGAAAAAATATTTGAAAAATATATGAGTCATGTTCTTTCCGGCGTTCTTTCACTGCTTGCACTTATAATCGTTCTGGGTATCGTTCTTGTAGTTTTTACGGATATTCTCCCGAAAAAGCTTGTCGGACTTCATGCTGAAAAATTCGCTCTTTTGTCTCTTAAACCTGTTGAATTTCTTAGAATTTTCTATTTTCCCTTCTCATGCGTTACTGCCGGAATTTCATGGGTTATATGCCGTATATTCGGACTTTCAGCCGATTCCGCAAAGGATTCCGTTACGGAAGAGGAAATTCTCATGATGGTTGAAGCCGGAAACGAAACCGGTCTCATTGAGGAGAGTCAGCGTGAAATGATAAACAATATTTTTGAATTTGATGATTCCGTTGTTTCGGACGTTATGACCCACAGAAAGGACGTTACTGCCGTTGATGCTGAAAGCAAAATCGGCGATGTTGTTTATCTTGCCATAAATGAGGGATATTCAAGAATACCTGTATATGAAAAAACTATCGACAATATAGTCGGAATACTTAATGTAAAGGACCTTTTATGCCTTGTCGGCTGTGAAAATTCGGAGGATTTCAATATAAGACAATTTATGCGAAAACCTGAATTTGTTCCCGAAAATGCCCGCTGTAATGATGTTCTTGAGGAAATGACAAGAAAGAAAACTCAGATGATGATTATTTCAGATGAATATGGTGGTACTCTCGGCATAGTTACTATGGAGGATTTGCTCGAGGAAATAGTCGGTAATATTCAGGACGAATACGATGACGATGAGGCTGATATATCCGAAATAGACAAGGGAATTTTTATTATAAACGGCAGTGCTGACCCTGAGGATATTTTCCCTAAACTCGGAATTGATATTCCGGACGACAATAATTATGATACTATGAGTGCATTTTTTGTTGACCGTTTCGGACGTGTGCCGAATATAGATGAAAAAGCAGAATTTTGCTATTCCGGAGTAATATTCAGAGTTCTGCTTGTTGAGGATAACTGGGTCAAAAAGCTGAAAGCTGTTATAACTGAAAAAGAACAGGTGAAAAATTAATGAAAAAATTTGCTGTTTTTATGCTTGCTTTTACTGCGACAGTGTTTCTTGCTTTCGGAATTGTATACGCTAAAAAATCGGGGTTGCTTAAAGCATACCCCGATGCCGTTTATATGAGTCCGGAAATGGCTGAAACACGCATAGCCTATCAGAATCTGAATGAAACTGAAAAGGCTGTTTATACTGCACTTTACAACGGGATTTTACAGAAATCCGAATATATTGAACTGCCTTTTGAAATCAGTGGAAAAACTTATGAAAAAATCTATTTCAATATCGAAAAGCAGGAACCTGAATTTTTCTTCCTTGCCGGTGATTTTTACAGTGCGGAAAAAATTCGTACGGCACAGATAATTTACCGTGATGATTCGGATTCCTTTGATTCAAGAAAAAATGCACTCGAATCCGAAAGAAATAAAATTATGCAGAAAATCAGCGGTTATGATGATTTTGAAAAGCTCCTTTATATTCATGATTATATTGCGGAAAACTGTAATTATATCGAATCCGGAAAAGATTATATTGAAACTGCTTTCGGCTGTCTTGTTGAAAAAAATGCAAACTGCGAGGGCTACGCAAAGGCTTTTAAATATCTTTGCGACGGTATCGGTATACCATGCACTGTTGCTGTCGGAATAACTTCTGACGGTATAAATCATGCCTGGAATCAGGTTCAGATTAACGGAATATGGTACAATGTTGATGTTACATGGGACGACTGCGATGATGAATTTGAAAAGGTTCACACGTATTTTCTTTGCAGTGATAAGGATTTTTCGTCACATACTCCGGATTCCGACCTTATGCCCGTTTTTGAGTGCATTTCTGATTCTGAAAATTATTATACTAAAAAGGACGCTTTTATAAAAATTCAGGACGATGCGGAGAGAATTTTAAGCAACAGGCTTGCTGATATTTCTGAAAATATCGAACTGAAATTTTCAGATTCCTATACATATAATGAATTTAAAAATGTTTATATGAACAATCAGAGAATTTTTGATATTCTTTCTGAGAAAAATCCCGATGCTCTGAATAGTGAAATACGCTGTTTTATGAAAGAATTTGAAGGCAACTGCGTAATAATTCTGAGGTTTTTAAGGAAAGTGTGACGCTGTGCATAAAATACTGCTACTATGTTAAATTATCATTGTCGAAAATTCCGTGTTGACAAAACGTGATTTCTTGTGATATAATAAACAAGT
>JAEDMB010000044.1 GCA_016303235.1 Oscillospiraceae bacterium | reverse complement strand
ATCCCGCACTCAGAGAACGCATAACAAATCTGAAATACTTATTGACCGCACAACTTAACAAATATCATGACGGTGAGAACGGGAAAATTCTGCTTTGTTTACCGGATTATTATACAACACAAAAGCCCTTTTGTCAAGGGCTTTGCAATTATATTTTTTATTTAACGATTGCAGAAATCTTTCAGCTTGTCCCAGAGCATGAATCTTACTTCATATTTTTCAGGTTTCTGAATCATATCAAGTTCACGAGGGCTGAAAAATTCCTGTTCAATCTCTTTATTGTCAGTTATTTCGGACGCCATAGGAATACACAGAGGAGGATACATAACGCACCACCAGTTATGACCTTCCGCATTTCCTATTGTAACTCTTATTGCATCGTAATCACCGGCAGGCATAGTAATATCTCCATAAGTACGCTCATCGAAAAACATTTTAGTTTCCTCGACACTGATTTCATAATCAAAGCCGTATTCATCAATAACAGCCTGTGCAATTTCATGTATTTTTTCAAGATTTTCTGCCGATACGTTTTTAAAATCCTCAAAGCTGACAGTTTTTCCGAAAATTTCCTCTGAATGTTCAAGTATAGCGTCACGGACTTTCAGTTTAAGCGACTGGTCAGCAATACTGTCGGAATTTGCAAGTATATGCATACGCAGTACATTTTCCCTCAAGCTGTCCAGACTTTTTCCTACCTGTACAAAATTTGAGATTATCACAGTCAGAATAACAGATACACCAATAAGTTTCCATGATATTTTTTTAAACATCTCAATCACCTCATAAAAGATGATTGGATAATTTTCAGATTTTATTCAGTCTTTTCAAGATATTCCATACTGCAGTAGCCTTCAAAGCCGTTCCAGCTTACCTTTGCCCAGCCGTCCTTTATTTCGGAAACATTTATTTCAGTTCCCTTTGGAATACGTGTGACAATACTGTCTGATGTATCGGGAGATTTTCTCATGTTAAGAGGGTCTTTTTCTGTTTTAACTATATACTGTGATTCAGTATCAGCTGATTTAAGATATGTCATATTGCAGTAGCCTTCAGAACCGTTCCAGTTTACCTTTGCCCAGCCGTCCTTTATTTCGGAAACATCTATTTTTGTTCCCTTTGGAATACGTGCAAGAACAGTTCCCGACATATCGGGAGTCTTTCTCATATTAAGAGGGTCGTCCTTCGTGGCGATTACATACTGAAAGACAGTATTTTTATCTGATGATTTAGTAAGATATACCGTACTGCAATAACCCTCTGAACCGTTCCACTTTACTTTTGCCCAGCCGTTGCTGATTTCATAGACATCTACAACAGTACCCTTTGGAATGTATGCAATGATACTTCCCGACATATCCGGAGATTTTCTCATATTGAGAGCATCTTCCTTTGTAGATACTGTATATTTTTCCGCAACTGCCGTTTCAGATGATGAACCGGAATTTCCGGAATTTTCAGAATCGCTGAAAAACAAATCAGCTTCGCTTTTTCTTCTGTTTATAAGTCCCGAAAGAACCTTTCCGCCTGATGTAACGATATAGTTCGCATATGCGGAACGTGCCTCGTCCTCTGTCATAGTACCCTGCAAATATTTTACAAGCGGTGAATTTTTTATCATAGATGTTCCACCACCGGTATTGTATGTAAAGCTTACAAGGGCATCAAACTGATTCTGATTCATGTCAATTCCGTCAGTCTGCTTTCTTACGTTTGGTATGCAGTAACTATTGATAGCCTTTTCCATTTCGGCTAAAGCTTCTTCTTCAGTAATGGAGTGCTGACCGCTTGAATGTGCCTTGTCTCCGCATTTTGTGCCATATCCTATTGATGACTGACTGCTGTCATAATAGCATGTAGGGCTGAAACCTTCTTTTTCACAGATGAAATCAATACCATTCTGGCTTATAGAAAGCTCGTCAGCAGTAACTGCACCTGCATATAATCCGTTCGTTCCCATAAAAACAGTAAGACCGGTTACAAATACGCATACTTTTCCGATTAATCTTTTCACTTTTATACCTCCAGTAATATTGAAATACAAGCCTATTATAACAGAGCATTTCTGATATGTCAAGCCTTGTTGAAAATTCTTTCGCTTTATTGCTGAATACTTTAAACATTATATTATATTTTTTATTGGATATACACTAAATTTTCCGCCGGCTTTAATATTACAGAGAGCATAATTATTCTTTTTGTAAAGAGCTACAAAAAAGCAGTTGACTTAAACAAACGATAAATGTATAATAATAGATGTATAAATCATTAGAAGAAAGGCAATGGGTGTGAAATGAAAAAGCCAATAAGATTTTATCTTGCAGTATTCGGCGGAAAAATTATGATTAAGCTTATGCGTCTGATGAAAAAAAACGCAACAAATCTTCCGGGAGAAGCCTCGCTGATATTTTTTCCGAAACTTCTGCATTATATTGATATGCCGGAAAAGGTTATCGCAATAACAGGCACTAACGGAAAAACAACCGTATCAAATATGATTTCAGATATTCTTGAGGGAAACGGCTATGAATTTATCTCCAACAGATTCGGAGGAAATGTAGATACCGGAATAGCATCAATACTTCTGAGCGACTGTACATTTTCGGGAAAATGCCGTGCAAAAATGGCAGTATTTGAAGTAGATGAAAGAAGTGCCGGAAGAATACTTCCATTTGTAAAGCCTGATTATCTTGTATGCACAAACTTACAGAGAGATTCTATGAAAAGAAATGCCCATACGGAATATATATTCAACTTTCTGAACAGTAATATTTCAGATAAAACCAAACTTATTCTCAATGCTGATGATATTATAAGTTCATCATTAAGACCCGAAAACAAAAGAGCATATTTCGGAATAAAGCGTCAGCCGAATGAAGAATCCAACGATAAGAGTATTATCTGTGATGCGGTACTCTGTCCGAAATGTCATGCACATCTTGTATTTGATTTCAAGAGATATAATCATATCGGACTTGCACACTGTGAAAAATGCGGATACAAAAATCCGACAGCAAATTACTGCGTTGAAAATATCGACTATGAAAACAAGAAACTTATAATAAATCACAACGAAACTCCGGAGGAATACCCTCTTGTTGAAAAGCGTATAACAGATATTTACAATACATCTTCCGCAATTGCACTTACAAGGGAATTCGGAGTATCTCATGAAAACGTTGTTAAAATACTTTCAAAAGCGAAAATAGTAAAAACACGATATGACAATTACAGAATAGGAAATCATGAGATTATAATATCACTTGCAAAGGGTCAGAATCCCGTTGCATGTTCGGGAGTATGCAATTCCATGTCAAAAGAATCCGGAAACAAAGCTGTTATAATGATTCTTGAGGATTTCTATGATGCTCAGAGAACATCTGAAAATCTCGCATGGATTTATGAAACAGATTTTGAATATCTCAACGATGACAGCATAAAACAGATTATAGTCGGAGGAAAACGCTGTTCGGATTATCTTTTAAGACTTCTTATGGCTGGAATAGACCGTGAAAAGATAAGCATATGCGATTCCGAAACAGATACAGTATCATTCCTTAAACCCGAAAACGCTGAAAAAATTATGATTATGTATGACCTTTTCAATACAAAATCACTTGATACAATTAAGATTCAGCTTGAAGAAAAATTAGGAGGCAAAAAATAATGACCGTTGAAATTCTTTATTCAGAAGTCTGCAATCTTTTCGGAGATATAGGAAATGTACGCTATCTTGAAAAATCACTTCCGGATTCAAGATTTATATATACACGACTCGGAGACAAGCCGTATTTTGCCGATAACAAAGTAAATTTAATATATCTTGGTTCAATGAGCGAAAGCGTTCAGGAGCTTGTTATCAAAGAACTTGAACCATACAAATCAAAAATCAGTGATATGATTTCAGACGGTACAGCTTTTATAATTACGGGAAGTGCTGTTGACATATTCGGAAAATCAATAGTTGACGGTGACAGCGGAGAAGCATTAAAAGGTCTCGGAATTGTTGATATGATAGTAACCCGTGATATGAATCACCGTTACAGCGGTTTTGTTCTTGCCGAAAGAGATAATCTTGAATTTGTCGGATTTCAGGCACAGTTTACACAATCAATAATTGAAAAACCGGAACAGCGTTTTCTTACAGTAAAAAAGGGCAGAGGTATGAATGAAAAATACGATTATGAAGGAATTAAAATCAATAATTTCTATGCTACAAATCTCTTAGGGCCTTTTCTGCTTGTAAATCCTCTTTTTACTAAAAAGCTTCTTTCTGATATTTCCGGAAAGGAAGTAAAAATTGCCTTTGAAACCGAATCAACAGAGGCTTATAAAAAACGTATTGAGGATTTTAAAAATCCGTCAATAAAAGTACACTGATTAAGGAAGAATTAAAATGAATAAAAAAGAAACTGCCGAAATAAAAAAGAATTTTTCTGACAAAAGCGGATTTTTCATAATGGAAAAAGTTCTGACTGCATTTGTAGACAATGAAAAAAATCTGAGATACAGCAATACAAAATCATGTATCACTATGGAATCAGACGAACTTGAACTCTATCAGAATATTCTCAAAAAGGTTCTGAATACAAATGTAGGGAAAAATTTTACGGAATATGAATTTCCGAATGAGGCATACGAAGAAGAAAAAAGTCAGGATATATTGTATAAGCTCCTTAAATCCGAACTCAAGGACGAAGAATGTACCGATAATTTTCTGAATAATATTATAAACAATATATCATATACAGGAGCTTTTTCAGTAATAACAGCATACTGTACATACACAATACGCAGAAAAAACAAGCTTGATGAATTTTCAGAAGATGATGCCGATGAACTTTACAGATATATAATTACTGCAATATGTCCCGTTGAAGTAAGTGACACCGGATTTGTATTTGACAATTTCAATAATGAAATAGTCCACAGAACAGAAACGGAATTATTTATAAGCAAAGCTCCCTCTGACGGATTTTTGTATCCCGTATTCAGTAACAGAAGCAGTGATGTAAATCATATGATGTACTACTGCAAAAAGGCTGGAAATCCGAATATATCAATAATAGAGAACGTTCTCGGCTGTAATTTTGTAATGTCTGCCGAAAACGAAAAAGCTAACTTCCAGAATATACTCAAAACCGTTGCGGGCGATGAACTTGATTATACCCTTATCAATACCGTAAACGAAAAAATCAAGGAAACTGTTGAACAGAATAAAAACGAAACTGATACATGCACTATCGACAGCAACAAAATACATGATATTCTTGAGGAATCCGGAGTATCTCATGAACGTCTGCAAGCTCTTGAAAAAGTATATGAATCATCATGCGGAAATGCTCCGCTTACTGCATCAAATCTTGTGGAATCAAAAACAGTGCTGAAAACTGCCGGAATTACTGTAAATATAAGTCCCTCCGCTTCGGATAAAATACGCACAAGCGTTGTTGACGGAAGAAAATGTCTGCTTATAGATATTGATGACCCCAATATCGAAATAAACGGTCTTCCAGTCAACCTGAGGTAATATTATGCAGTTCCCTGAAAAACTAAAAAAAGATTATCTTCCATTATATACCGGATTTCTGAAATGGGTTTTATTAAGCATTATGACAGGAATTACAGTCGGATTTGTTGGTGTACTGTTTTTCTATTCAATAAAAGGCGTTACGGATTTCCGGAAATCGCACAGCTGGATTATATGGCTTCTTCCCTTGGGAGGAATTGCAATAGTACAGCTTTACAAGGCTATGGGATTTCCTAAAGACAAAGGAACTAATCTTGTACTTCTTTCGGCACGTGACGGCGAAAAAATGGGATTTAAAAATACAATATGCATTTTTATTGCCTCTGTAATAACACATCTTCTCGGAGGTTCAAGCGGACGTGAAGGAGCTGCACTCCAGATAGGCGGAAGTATGGGTTCACAGTTCGGACAGATTCTGAAATTAGATGACGCTGACAAAAAAATTATTACCATGTGCGGAATGAGTGCGTGTTTTTCTTCAATATTCGGTACTCCCGTAACGGCAACAGTTTTTTCTGCCGAAATATGTCTTGTAGGCTCTTTGCAGTATTCAGCGATAGTTCCATGCATAATATCGGCTGTATCGGCTATGAAAGTTGCGGAATTTTTCAAGGTAACGGATTTTGAACTTTTCATAAATGCTCCCGAATACAGCCTTCTGAATTACGGAAAAATTATATTTCTCGGAATACTTTGTGCAATTGTAAGCTGTATATTCTGCGGAGCTTCGGAACTTGCTTCACACTTATACAAAAAAATAAAAAATCAGAATCTGCGTATAGTAACGGGCGGTATTATAGTAGCTGTTCTTACTTTTGCAATTGGTACATTTGATTACAACGGTGCAGGCGGTGAAATAATCGCAAAAGCTTTCACAGGTGATTCACGTCCGGAGGCTTTTATAATGAAAATTTTATTCACTGCTCTTACACTTGGTGCGGGATTCAAGGGCGGTGAAATTGTACCGGTATTCTTTACCGGTTCAACGTTCGGAAGTCTTATGGCTGGAATACTTGGGATAGATTATTCCTTAGGTGCAGGCGTGGGAATGGTTGCCGTATTCTGCGGAGTAACCAACTGTCCGCTTGCGTCAATAATTCTGAGTGTTGAACTTTTCGGAGGTTCAGGATTCGGATTCTGTGCAATTGCATGCTGTATATCGTTTATGCTTTCGGGATACATGAGTTTATATACTGCACAGCAGTTTATGTATTCAAAAATCAAGCCGACAGAAAAAAAGGACGGATAAAAAATCCGCCCTTTTTTATTATACATTGAACCTGAAAAGAACTATATCGCCGTCATTCATAACGTAATCCTTGCCCTCAAGCCTTACAAGACCTTTTTCCTTAGCAGATGCCATTGAACCGCATTTCATTAAATCGTCAAACGATACGACTTCCGCACGGATAAAGCCTTTTTCAAAATCAGTATGGATTTTTCCGGCAGCCTGAGGTGCTTTTGTACCTTTTTTGATAGTCCATGCACGAACTTCCGGCTTGCCTGCTGTAAGATATGAAATAAGTCCGAGAAGGCTGTAACCCTCTTTTATAATTCTGTTAAGTCCCGAAACCTCAAGGCCTAAATCATTAAGGAACATTTCTTTATCTTCAGCGTCCATATCTGAAATTTCCGCCTCAATCTGGGCACATATCGGCAGTACCGCTGAATGTTCTTCCTCGGCAATTTTCTTTACAGTCTGATAATGTTCATTTGTTTCGATATTGTTTCTGAAATCGTCTTCACTGAGATTTGCTGCATATATTACAGGCTTTGCAGACAAAAGCGGAGTTGATTTCAATATCTCACGTTCATCATCAGTAAAATCAAATGCACGGGCAGACTTTCCGCTTTCAAGAAATTCTTTCAGACGTTCAAGAAAATCCACTTCCGCAAGATATTTCTTATCACCCTTTGATGCTTTTTTTGCACGGTCTATACGGCGTTCAAGCATTTCGATATCGGAGAAAATAAGCTCAAGATTTATAGTTTCAATATCTCTTGCCGGATTTATATTTCCGTCAACATGGGTAATATTTTCATCTTCAAAACAGCGTACAACGTGTACAATAGCATCAACTTCACGTATATCCGCAAGGAACTTGTTTCCGAGTCCCTCACCCTTTGAAGCTCCCTTTACAAGTCCGGCAATATCAACAAATTCAAGCATTGCCGGAGTAAATTTATCAGGTTCATACATCTTTGCAAGAGCGTCAAGACGTTCATCGGGAACGGATACTATTCCGACATTTTTTTCAATAGTGCAGAACGGATAATTTGCAGATTCCGCCCCCGCATTTGTAAGAGCATTAAAAAGTGTGCTTTTGCCGACATTCGGCAGACCAACCATACCAAGTTTCATTTTTAAACAAGACCTTTCTTTTTATATTTTATGCATATGCAAGTTTATCAACTACCAGAAACAAAACCGCAAGAACTGCGGATATAATAAGTCCTGCAATGATAATTTTTACGCATATACGCACAATTCCGGCAATCATTAATCCCATTGCAGGGAAAAATTTTACTAAAAATTCGGCAACTGTACTCTGCATACGTTCAAGAAGAACATTTATAACCAGATTTATCAGAACAATAAGAACTGCTCCGACAAGAAAAATAATGATATTTTTAATAATAATGTTCCATTCAATAAAATTGTCCATAGTTACAAGCAGTTTTGCAGTCATTGAAACAAGAAAAACATATGCAAGCATTTGCAGAAGCTGTGGGAATGCCGGTATTATGACAAAGCATATTATAATAAACACTGTAAGGCATATAAGCCATGTTTTATCACCGTTCATTATTTCAGCAATCTTTACCTCCACAGGCTTATAAAAATAATAGGCAATAAGCGAGGAAATATATGCAAATATATTGTCGTATATAAAATCTATTGCTATTTCCTCAGCCTTGCTGTCGAGTTCGCTTTTTATAAAAGACTTTCTTATTACATATGTATATGAAAACAATGCACATACTGATATAAAAAACATAATTCCGTTAGCGGAAAAGCCGTCACTGTCGGCATAAACAAGAAGTTCAACAAGCTCATAAATTCCGAAATAGATTATTTTCAGGGGAACTTTGTCCATAACTCCGGCTGTGCTGTCAACATCAAGGTCACTGAAATTAATATCCCTTATCTGCCATGGCGAAAGAAATCCGCTGACAATAAATACTGCAATATAGAGAATTATTCCGACAGAAAGCCTTTTGTGACTTAATATAAAATTTTTCAAAAATTATACCCCCGTCTGCTCATGAGAAACTGTCTTTCCGTTTATAACCGAGCTTATTTTATTATTTTCAAGTCTGATGTTTCCTTTTTCCGTTCCTATATCTATCGGGTTTGATGCAAATATTTTTATATCAATATCGGAATCCTTTATAAATACATTTCCTGAACCGCAGATGTCACCTATTCCAGCAATATCATTTCCCTCATTGTCAATGCTTACTGATGAATTTTTTATATTTACATTCATTTTTCCGTTCCATGAGCCTATTCCGGCATTTTTTGAAGAACGCATTGTTAAATTAATTTTTCCGCCCTTTATATTAATATCGCCCTCCGCCTCGCTGAATGAACCTATTCCTATTGCTGAAGCTCCGCTTGCATATATATCAATATCGGCTGATGAAATTATAAGCGATTCGGATTTTACACTTCCTATTCCGGTAACATTTATTCCGGAAACGCTTATATTTATTCTGCACTTGTCTGACATATTGACTATTGAACCGCCGTTATAGTTCCCTATTGCAACGCCGTTATGGACATTCATATTTATTTTAATATTTCCGGATTTGAGATTTATTTCTGATTCGTTAAGATTATATCCGCCTCCTATGCAGACAGATTCCTCCGAATTTGTTATAATTTCAAGGTTTCCGCCCATATCTATGAATATATCACCGCATGCATGTTCAAAATCGTTTCCGATTGCAAAGCCCGAAGATGCATAGCAGTCTATAAGGAGATTTCCTTTTCCCTTTAAAAAGAACTGTGAAGTCTGCGGGACATATATTCCGAGATAGCTTATTTTGTTTTCCTTTTCAACGTTAAGAATAAGCTGTGCCGATTCCCCTACGGAAATTGCAGGCTTTGCGTTACGGCTTACAAGATTTACATTTTCAAGAGTAAGCTCACAACTGTAATTATCCATTATTGTTATATTCATATTAACCGGCTTTTCCATATCGCCTGTAATTTTAAGCTTGCTCTGATATACATGAATATCCGTATATTTTTCAAGTGCAAGCTTAAGCAGGTCAATTTCCTCGCTTTTTCTTGCATCATAGATTTTTTTGATTCCATGCTTTGCGGTTTCAAGATTTGTATTTATAATTTCGTCCTTTACCGTCTGAGAAATCATATCAAGGAAAAGCGGTTTCGGAGTTGAAGTGTAAAATCCCTGTATAAGGTCTATTCCCATTCTTATGACGGTTTTCATTTCAGAGGAGGTTTCAACGCCCTCGGCAAGTGCAAGAATATTATTGTCATGAGCAAATTCTATTACGGAAGATACAAGCTGTTGCTTTTTCAAATCGTTCTGTATATCCGCTATAAGCGAACGGTCAATTTTTATATACTCCGGAGAATAATGCAGAAGATTCACACTGTTTGAATAACCTGTTCCGTAATCGTCAATAGCAAGCCCCGAATGTGTTATAACACATCTTTTTTTCAGAAGCTTTATATCGTTTGAAGTAGGATTTGTCTGTTCAGTAACTTCTATAACTACCTTTTCCATAAGTTCGCCGTATGTAAGATATAGCTTGTTGAAATCCTCCTCTGTCAGGAGAAAGCTCCCGACACTGTTTATAAATAATTTTCTGTTTTTAAAAAACTGCTGATTCTTGCTGAGCATATCTACTGCATTGAAGAACGTCAGTTTTTCAATAGCATAAAGATTATTCTGTTCACGAGCCATTGCGAGAACTTGTGTCGGAGTAAGGTTTATATCCTTTGAAGTTCTCATTAAAGCCTCATATGCATATATTTCTCCGCTTACTGCACTGACAATAGGCTGAAAATGATAGAAAAGCTGATTTTCACGGATTACCTTTTCAAAAATCTGCGATTTTTTATATGAAGTTTTCTCACGTCTGTATCTTTCTTCACAGAACCAGTTCACAACACTTTTCTTTCTGCTGTTTCTTGCCTCAAAGAGTGCAAATTCCGAATAGTTTACAAGCATATTAAATTCATAAGCCTGTTCCGGATAAGAACAGCACCCCACTGAAAGGCTTAAGGAACTTCTGTCGCTTATGTCAATAACTTCTCCGAAGTCATCGCTGAAAACGCAGTGCCTTACAGCGTCATTCATATTTTTAAGTATACTGTATACGGAGCTTTTGTCAAAATTCTTAAATAATATGCATATTTCATAATTAGACTTTGAACCGAATATTATATCATCTGAACCAAATCCCTTTATAGTTTCGGAAACAGATGTTATACAATGATTAGTATTGTCAACGGTCAGAAAAGTTCCGAGCTTTTCAAGACCGTTCAGATGCATTGATGCAAGCCAGCAGTGATTTGTAGTTTCAAGAGCCTCCTTAACCATTTTAGTAAAAGATGAATATGACGGCAGGCGTGTTATAGGGTCATATTCAACCGTATCGGATTTTTTGCTTTTTTCAAAAATCTGCCTTGTATAATCCTGAACGAATCCAAGCCATACGTCCTTGCTTTCAAAAATATTCATCTTTATGTATTTTCGGGTGCTGTCTGTATGATATATATAAATATGCTTTTCACCCTCAACGGGATTTTTTGATATTCTGTCAAGCAGATTAAAAAATTCGTATTCGTTTATCCTTTCACGACTGCAATTCAGAATTTTAAGTGCCACGGGGTCAAGATATGCGGATTTTTCTTTTGATATATATGTAAAAGCTCCGACGTTCCCCATAAACTTCTGAAAAAGTTGCCAGTCGTGGCTGAGGGACATGGAATTTTTATCTATATTAAAAATACTCATTTTTTTCAATCCTCCCTTTTATGTCCGTCTTTTAATACTTATTATACTTTATTCCGGCTAAAAAGTCAACAAAATTATAATATTCTTAATTCCAAAAAGATATTGCATTTTTGAAAATTTGATGTTATAATCTTTTTATAAATTAAATTTAAATCAGGGAGGTTTTTTATGAAATTCAGCAAATCAAAAAAGAGTTTGTGTGCTTTTCTTTCAGCTGTCATGGCTCTTAACTGCATGCCGGTCTGTATTCAGACTTATGCCGTAAGTGATTCCGTTCAGAAATACGAATTTGAAAACGGTTCAACGTACGGCGGAAAAATCTATACAGAAACATGGAAGGGCAACACTCAGGAGGACGGAAGCGGTGAGGATTTCGACCTTACAAATGCATCGGGCGGTGCTTTTTCATATCTCGACCAGAAAGGTACAAAAGTAAGCGTTGATGTTGAAGTTGAGGAAGCGGGACTTTATGAGCTTTCAATATGCTACTGCGAACCATATGACCCCAATAAAAAAGTTCAGTATCTCAATGTAAACGGAGTAAATCAGGGAGAAGTCTGCTTTGTTCATAACCTTACTTTTGAGGAAACTTCCGGAGGAGTCATTATGCTCCAGAAAGGTGTTAATACTATCGAATTTGAGGCTTACTGGGGATATACCATGTTTGATTACCTTACAATCAAGCCGGCAGACGAAAAGCTTAAAAATCTTTCCCCGACACGTCAGCTCTCAAATAAAAATGCAAGCAAGTCAGCAAAATCCCTTTACAACTACCTCTGCGATATGTACGGAAATCACATAATTGCAGGTCAGCAGGAATACTGCGGTTCTCACAACTATAACCAGTGGAATGACCCTGATAATTATATAAAAGACAATGAGGCAGAATTTGAATATATTATGGAAAAAACAGGTAAACAGCCTGCTATTCGAGGAATTGATTTTCTTGCTTACCGTTCAAATTCAAACTGGGAGGACAACGCTCCCGAAAGAGCTATTCAATGGGTAAACGAATACAAGGGTATAGCTACTGTTACATGGCACTGGAATGTTCCCTCTGAAAAGGGCGGAGAGGAAGTAGCTTTCTACGTTGAATCAACAGGAAACACTCCATATACTACTTTCAGTATATCAAAGGCTCTTGAAGAAGGTACATGGGAACATGAACAGCTTATGGCTGATATTGAGGAAATCGCGAAACAGCTAAAAAAATTAAAAGATGCTGATGTTCCGATTCTCTGGAGACCTCTCCATGAAGCTGAAGGTGCATGGTTCTGGTGGGGTGCTGAAGGTGCTGAACCCTGTAAAAAGCTTTACAGACTCCTTTATGACCAGCTTACAAATGTATACGGTCTTGATAACTTAATATGGGTATGGACGGGATATACCTTCCCGACTTCAGCAGACTGGTATCCGGGTGACGATGTTGTTGACATAATAGGATATGACAAATATAACGCTAAAGACGGTCTGCCGAATTTAAGCTCAATTTCTTCAACCTTTTACAGCCTTGTAAAAAGCACGGACGGTCAGAAAATGGTTGCTATGTCAGAAAATGATACTATACCGTCACTTGAAAATCTTCTCAATGACAAGGCTTGCTGGCTCTACTTCTGCCCATGGTATATGAATTATCTTACAAGCGAACAGAATAACCCTGTTGAAAATCTAAAGGAAATCTATAACAGTGAATACTGCATTACGCTTGACGAACTCCCAGACATTAAAAATTATGTATCTGAAAATACTGAACCTACTGACGACACATCAGATTCAAAAACATTAAAGGGCGATGCAAATCTTGACGGCTCTGTTGATATTGCCGATGCCGTTGCTCTTGCCTCATATGTAGGCGATTCGGAAAAAAACAAGCTCGACCCTCAGGGAATTATAAACGGTGATGTTCAGGCTGTCGGAAACGGTGTGAACGCTAATGACGCTTTAACTATACAGCAGTATCTTGCAAATATTGTAAAAGAATTATAAGGAGGTACTTTATGAAAGCTTTTAAAAAATTAACATCAGCTGTTCTTGCCGGTTCAATTGCAGTTATGTCATCTATGCCTGCAATTTCTTCCT
>JAEDMB010000184.1 GCA_016303235.1 Oscillospiraceae bacterium | reverse complement strand
CAAGAGCAAGTATATATTCCTGATTTTTCTTTGTACCCCAGTTTGAACGGTACATGAGCCAAAGAAAAGACGGTTTTATCCAGGTCATTCGGTTAAGACTGAAATTATTGCCGAAAGTTTGCAGAGATACAGCTTGTTCAGCAATCTGTCTGTTGTATGCCTGATACACTCTTATATGTTCCCTGTCATACTGGGCAAAAATTTCCTTTTTGTATTTCATTTTATACCTTTCTGTTATTCAATATATACTCTCGGGACTCTCTTTGAAATGCCACATACAACCTCATATCCGATAGTATTATATAAATAGGCAAGCTCATCAGCAGTAATAGTTTCGTTGCCGTCAGTGCCAATAAGTGTAACAATATCGCCCTCTTCAGCGTTATTGTCAGTAACGTCAATCATAAGCTGGTCCATACATATTCTACCTGTTATACGGCATCTTTTACCGTTAAGAAGTACATCAGCCTTTGAAGAAAGAAGTCTTGAATATCCGTCAGCATAGCCTATTGTAACAGTAGCGATTTTCATTTCATGGTCGGCAACGAAAGTTCTTCCGTAGCTTATGCAGTCGCCTTTTTTAACGGTTTTTACATGAGATACAACAGCTTTCAGAGACATAACAGGCTTGAATCCATCTGGAATCGGGAGAGGATAGTTAGGACAGAGACCGTACATGATAATTCCCGCACGGGCAAGAGTGCTTTTCGGATTGGCTCTGTAACAGAGTGAGGCACTGTTCATAAAATGAACGTGTTTAAGATTGATATTCTGAGACTTGAGAATTTCATATGTATCAAGAATAAATTTTTCCTGATTGTCAGTATATTTTATATTTTCTTCATCATCACAATCAGCAACGGCAAAATGGGTATAAATACCCTCAACGCTGAGACCGTCTGTATTGATTATATTTTTTATTTCTTCTGCACATTCTTCGGGAGTATCATATTTCAGACCTATTCTGCCCATACCGGTATCGATTTTGATGTGACATCTTATATTTTTGTGATTTCTGACAAGTTCGAGAGCGTATTCCTTTGAGAGAACTCCCTGAATTATATTGTTTTCCGCAAGATATTCAGCATATTCGGGAGGAGTATAGCCTAAAATCAGAATTTCGCTTTCGGGACAGAAACCTCTTACCTGCAAAGCCTCATCGAGATTTGAAACGGCAAAATATCTGATACCCGATTTTTCAAGGCAGTGACATATTTCGCCCTCACCGTGTCCGTAGGCATCAGCTTTTACAACAGCCATAATATCTGAATTTCCTGCTAATTTTTTTATAAGTGCAATGTTTGATTCAAGATTAGGGAGTGAAATTTCAGCCCATGCACGTTTTAAATATTGTTTCATTTATAAAAATACCTTTCTTTCATAAAAATAAGTTAAAATTTAATGACAGTTTTTTAATACGCTTGAAATATACAAGATAATATGATATAATCTTATATAATGTGTATTTAAAGGAAGTGAATTTTAGTTTGCCTTTTTATTCTCTGACTTCAGGAGTAATTCTTGAAAATCCTGAAAGCATAAAAAATGACAGAAAAAAGACTATCTGTATTTCCGGACACCGTGAAAAAAGCATTATTCCGTATCAGAATAACTATGCATACTATGATATTACAGTCCAGACAGTAAAGTGCTTGCTTGAAAGATACCTTGATTTGGCATATTTAAGCGGATATGATACATTTATAAGCGGTCTTGCTGTGGGAGCTGATTTATGGGGTGCAGAACATATAGTGAACCGTCGCAGGCAGGGAATGGATATGACTTTTATAGGAGTTATGCCCTATCTTCACCATGCCGACAGCTTTCCGAAAAGATACGTTGACATGCTTTATAAAGTCGAAAAGGAGGCGGATAAGCTTATACTTATGTCACCTAATCCAGATATAACATACCGTTCATGTCCCTCCAATGAAAACGAATCCCGAACGCTTTACCGTGACAGAAATTACTTTATGGTAGACCATTCATCTGCAATAATAGCATTTTTCAATGACGGAAGTTATTATTCCGGAACGGCACAGACAGTAAACTATGCAATTAAAAACAATCTTAATATATGCCGGTTCGGAACGGATACAGTATATTCACTGATAAGCAGATATAAAAGCATAGACAAAATAAAAAACGCAATACAGAATATTGTCTGAAACTTCCATATATATTGTATCATAAGCAGGAACTTTTTGCAAGTCAAAAATAATACATAAAAAAACGGGTTTGACATCAAAAAAATATAATAATTGTTGAAACCGGAAAAACATTCAACAGAGTTTTCAACATAGTTTTCAACAGGCTGTGGAAAAGTGTGTTGAAAACTTTTCTAAGAAAATTTTTTAAACGGAAAGGAAGATTTTTAAAATGGCAAAAAGAAAAAAAGGAAGTATCGCAATACCGTTTCTTTTAACATTCTTTATAGCTATTATAGTTATAGGAGGAGTTGGACTTTTTTCCTTTAATTATATTCAGAAAAGCAAGGAAGTCGAATTAAGCGAACCTGTCGGAAAAACCGCAGGCGTTGCGGAATATGAGGACAGCCACACAATACTTTTTATTCTTGATACTCCCGAAAGCAAATGCAAGTCAACATTTATGCTCATAAGGTCTATTCCAAAGGAAAAGAGAATACTCTGCGTCGGAATACCTTCAAATTCCATACAGGTTATTGACGGCGTTCAGTACAGCATAGCTGAATACTATGATGCCGGCGGGGGAAAATATGCCTCTGACTTTATAGCACAGCAGTTCGGAATTGATACACCTAAATATGTAATATTTGATGAGGAGGCATTCTGCAAGCTGAGCGATATTATGGGCGGTGTTTCATATGCAGTAAGCGTTGACATTCAGGGATTTGACGATACAAAGAAAGAACAGTTCCTCAACGGAAAACAAATAGTAACACTTCTGACATATCCTCTTTTCAAGGACGGTGAAAAACAGAGGGCAT
>JAEDMB010000043.1 GCA_016303235.1 Oscillospiraceae bacterium | reverse complement strand
ATTTAAAAATATCCGAGAACATTTCATCTCTTGTATGGTATGCCCTGCTCATTTCGGGATATTCGTTGTAAAGATTTATTAATTCCTCAAAAGTACATTCCTGTTTATCGAAATATTTCGTCTTTACAAATCCTGCTCCTACATAAAAAGACTGCGGAAACATATAAAGATTACCATCACTTGATTCGCAGGCTTTCATAACATTCGGCATAACTGTATCCTTATTGACTTCGGGGTCATTTTCCATTAAGTCATAAAAATTTACAAATACTCCCTTGTCTGCCAGACTCTTTACTGTTGATATATCATAATTTATGATTACATCGGGAGCATTTCCGGAAATTATATCAAGCCTTAACTGGTCAGCAGATTCTATCTCCTTTATTTTCACCTGAATATCATCATGACTGTTATTGAATTTAATAATCTCCGAATTTATGCTGTCATCATCATTTGTAAAATGTCCGAGAGTAATTATTTCCTTATGCGTTACCTCATCAGCGGAACACTTTACATAACGTGATATTTCATTCATTGAATAATCGGTCATTATAAAATCCCCGTTATCCAGTGCAAGCAATGGCATAATACTGTTTCCGCTTATGTTCGATTCAAGGAAATCAACTAGAAATTCCTGTTGTCCGTCGTCGGTAAAGCCGTAAATTCCATCAGGAAATACAATGTAGTGTCTGTACTTTCCCGAACCTCTTATATATCCGTTGAAATATTCCGAAAATGTTGTCTTGTCATCGGAAAGTTTTCTGTTTTCAACATCAATTCCGCATACGTTATATTCAACTGCACCTGAATCATCAGCGGATTCGTAAATATACAACGGTTTTCCGTCACGGTCAGCATATAATGTTCCCCATGTATTTTCGGTATCAAGTTTTTCAAGCTGTGTACCGTCCTTGCAGTTTATAAAAATCAGCGAGCTTTCAATATTCGCAAGCAGAATATCATTTCCGCAGTAAAGCATTGAACTTATATTTGTCTGACCGTATGCGTATTCGTTGGCATAATCGGAAAGCCAGTCCATCGGAGTTTCTGAAATCTTTTTGCCGTTTTTGTCAAGATGCAAAAAGCTGTATGTATACTCCGATGCGGAATAATACGCCTCATAGTCAAAATTTTCATCAAATTCATTTGGTGGGTCGGGCATATCTCCGTGAGTGCAGTGTGTAGCTACTGCATACATTGAATCATCATCAGCTGTGGAATACAATACAAAATTATTATAATCCGGCTTGAATCCGAGTTCAGTTTCAACAAGAGTAAAGTTCTTAAAATCGGAATCGGCATCATAAATATACAGATTTCCGTCATTATCACTTCCGAAAAGCCTGTATCTGCTGTCTGAAAGCGGTACTGCCTGATAGAATCCGCCATCAAACGGCATTTCTATCTCCTCCGATTTGTAGGAGTGAATATCCTCTGATGAGATTTCTTCAGCCTGTGAACTGCTCTCCTGTGATGATGATTCAAGCTGTTCCGGAGTAATATCCTCCGTTTTTTTCCCGCACGATACCAAACAAGTCAGCGAGAGCATAATTGATATAAGTTTTTTCATGATATAAAACCTCCTTTTATATATAGTGATTTTAAGAGGCGAAAAAGTTGCATAAATTTTATGTTAAAATAAAAAAATATCGGCGGACTCTTTTCAGAAATCCGCCGTTTGTTATTTACTTGCTTTTTTTCTTGGATTTTTTACCCTCGCTCTGTTCTCTGACGCTCTTTACAATTCCGGAAAATTTAAGTGCTTTGTCTATATTTCCCTGAACTTTGAGCTTTCCTACTGTAAAAGCTTTTACTGCATCAAGTGAACCGTCACATATTTTGAAAAAGTTTTCTGCTGATATAACAAATGTGCAGTCACGGTCATAATATTCATAAGGTTCAATATATACGTTTCCGTCCTTGAGTTCGATATAGAATATACCTTCGCCCTCGCCCTTGATATTTACCTGTACTGCGATATGTTCGGTTGAATCCTTAAGTGAGCTGAGGTCATAGGCGAATATTATTTCTCTTGTTTTCTCAACGATTTCCTGATAGGTCATATTTAAAAATCTCCTTTTACTTTACAATTCTGCCGTGTTCGGACTGTCTGCGGATAATCTTCTTTGAAGTAGTTTTTTCAAATTCCTTGTCTCTTATACGCATACGGTGTATAGTTTTTGCAGAAGTAAGGGTTTTATTTATTTCAAGAACTTTATCCTTGAAAAGCTTGTCAATTTCTTCATCAGACATATTTTTGCAGTATTCTTCATTCGGGAATATTTCTGCGGTAATCATTCCGTCCTCGCTGTATACAAGGAGTTCAGATATAAAATCTGTGCCAGCGAATTTGTTTTCGATTTCTTCGGGAGAAACGTTCTCGCCGTTTGAAAGAATAATAAGATTTTTCTTTCTTCCTGTAATAAAAAGCTTTTTGCCGTCAATATATCCGAGGTCACCTGTTTTAAGCCAGCCGTCCGGAGTAATTGTCTTTGCGGTTTCGGCTTCATCTTTGTAATATCCAGCCATTACGGACGGACTTTTAACCATAATTTCGCCGTCCTCGATTTTTACCTGACAGCCGTTTACAATGATTCCGACATCTCCGGCACAATCCTTGTCGAAACGGTCAGCGGTAGTAATACGGGGTGAACATTCTGTCATACCGTAGCCCTGACCCATCTGATAGCCCATTTCGTGATATGCTCTCTGAAGTTCGGGGCGGAGATATGCTCCTCCGCTGTATATGGTTGTAAGGCGTTCGCCGAATATTTTTTTAGCAATAGCACTCTTCGGGATTTCTGGATTTGCATCTGAAATAGTTTTTATCTGTCTGTAAATTGTTTCGGCAATCATCGGCACAACCATTATAATAGTAGGCTGAAAGAGTTTGAGATTCTGTGCTATTCGGAGCATTGAATCATTTATACAGAGCTGATTTCCGTATCTTAATGAACAGAGTATATCGCATGTAAAGCAATATATATGGTGTATGGGGAGTATTGATAATACTACATCATCGGGAGTGCTTTCGTTGTCCTGACACATTGCATTGTCAATAAGATTTCTGTTAAGGAGCATTACGCCCTTGCTTTTTCCGGTAGTTCCGGAAGTATATGATATTGATGCAAGAGCATCGGGAGATACGGGAGGAAGTTCGGCGGGAGTGTTTTCGGAAAGTATCTGCGGAAGTTCCTTTTCAAAGGATATAAATTCCTTTACTTCCGGACACTTTTCACGGATTTCGTCAATCATAACTTCATATTTTTTGTCATACATAAATATGCTTACATCGGCTCTGTTAAGGAGTTCGCATATATCATTGCAAGGGAGCTGTGCATCAAGTGGAACACAGCCGTTTCCACCGCATACCGTTCCGAAATAGCTTACAAGCCACGCATAACCTGAACCGCCTATTACTGCCGTATGAATAACTCCGTCATATTTTGAAGTTATATATCCGGCAAGACGACAGGAATCATCATAAAGATTTCTGAAAGATTTTTCAGAGATTTCTTTTCCGTTCTTTTCTCTCAGGAAAATTTTGTCGCCGTATTCACAAGCTGATTCCCTTACTAAATCCTGTAAAGTTCTGATTTTATTCTTATCCATATTTTCTCCTTAGTCTTTAAGCTTTTCAAGATATTCAATAGCTTCGCCGACAGTGTGAAGATTTACAATTTCGCTTTCGTCAACAACAACATCAAGTTCGGTTTCAAGGTCGCCGAGAAGGCTCATAAAATCGTATGAATTGAATCCGAGGTCATCAATAAAGCGTGATTCAAGAGTAATATCTTCGGGTTCTACATCAACATAATTAACGATAAATTCCTTTAACTGTTCAAACATTTCATTTTTCCTCCGTTTTAATTATATCATTTCAAGTATTTCGCCGATAGTTCTTGTTTCGTCCTCGATTCCTCTGAAAAGAACACGGCAGAGATAGTAATAGAAATATTCCATTTCCTTATCAGTAACGGCATCAACTCTGTATTCAAAATTGAAATTAAGACCGTTATCTTCAGGGCGGTGCATTACAGTCAGATATAAAGGCTGTGCAGCTACTCCGTTTGAATACCAGTAGCTCTTATACGGAATATTCGGCATTTCGGGAGTATCCTTAGTTATAGTAAGGGGCTGATATGTAAGCGATATGCTTTCATAACTTGTTCCCGGCTGATACTTCCAGTACTGTGCCCTTTTCATAGTATATTCAATCGGGTCATAGTTTGCGTGGCGGAATATTCTACTCTGTTCTGTCTGAATCATTCTTATGCCGTCAAGGAATGTGAGTTCAGGTTCCATAATTGTTCTGAGCGGGAAGAAATGTATTCTTGTACCGCCGGAATATTTTTCGGACAGGGTTCCTCTTCTTGCAACACATGTTTTAAGTGAAACGTCCTTTTCATTGTCGTTGAATTTTGAAAGAACTGTTCTCATACCCATAAGCAGAAGGCTTGCCATAGATACGTTGTTAAGCTCACAGAATTTCATAAGTCGCATAGAAGCTTCATATTCGAGATGATAAACGGCAATTGAAGCGGTAGGGTCTTTTGAAACAACCATTGCATAACGCTGATTCGGGTTATTGTTTTCACGTCTCTGGGTGAGGAGTCTGCCCTGACCGGAAAAGTCAGTATACATAGGCTCGCTCTTTGCAATTTCAGACTGCCAGTATTCTTCATCTTTTTTTCTTGCGGGGGAATCTGCTTCATATGCAAGGTCCTTTTCAAGCTGAGGGATAAAGGGTTTTACGGGAGCCTGTTTTATTTTTACTCCGTACTTCATTATGCTGTATGTTTCGAGTACAGCTCTGCTGAATCCGACTATTGAACTTGAATCCATTGTCATATGGTCTACTTTCATATAAGTGCCGTTATATCCGTCAGGCATTTTTACCATAACAATTTTATTCATAGGCGAGTTGAATCTCTCAAACGGGATTGATGTCCAGCGTTCCATTTCCTTTTTAATGGCATCTTCTTTCCATTTTGAGAAGTCACGAAATTCTATATCACGTTCTTCATTAGGAACGATATACTGATATACTGTTCCGTCCTCGTCCTGAGTGAATCTTAAACGCATTGTATCAAATCTTTTATATGATTCATAGATAGCTTTTTTAAGGAGATTAAAATCCACGTCCTGTTTTACATAAAGACCAGTTCCGATACAGAGAACCTGTGCCGGTGAATATCTTACTGTATAGTAATGAAGCTTCTGGGCTGAACAAAGCGGATAGCATTTCATAACTGCTCCGTTGATGTTGATTTCTTTCATTTTAAATTATCCTCCGTAATCACTTTACATACTTTTCAAGAAAGCCTTTGATTTTTTCCTGACAAGCTTCCGGATTTTCATAGTAAGATGCACCATGTCCGGCATTTTCGACAAGATATATTTCTTTTGGAGAAGTACATTCCTGATAATTTTTTTCGCTCATATATGCGGGAACGAAATTATCTTCTTTTCCGTGAATAAACAATACAGGGAGTTTATTTGTTTTTAAAGCCTCAAGCGTTGAATAGTCCTTGAATCCGTATCCGGCTTTTTTTCTGCACATCAAATCATTGATATTCATTACAGGGAACGGATTAAGGTGATAATCTCTTTTGAGAATATGTGCAAATACATCATAAGGCGAAGTAAATGCACAGTCTGCTATAATAGCTTTTACAGAATCGGACAAATCAGTAAAGCCGGCTGTCATAAGGGCAGTAGTTGCTCCCATTGATACACCGTAAAGCACGATTTCCTTTGATTTACTGAAACGGCTGTCAATATAATCAATCCATTTTTTACAGTCATATCTGTCAAGGATTCCGAATCCTATATATTTTCCCTCGCTTTTGCCGTGACCTCTGTGGTCAACTATAAGGCAGTCATAGCCGAGACTGTGGAAAAATACAGCTATTGACGCACAGTTTGTTATACCTGTTCCGGTATATCCGTGATTGCATATTACAAGCTTGTTGCTTTTGTTCTCTGCGGGAAAGTAATCGGCATGAAGTGTTATACCGTCACGGGCTTTTATGGTTATATGTTCGAGTTCCTGAGACTGAAGCCATTCACGGTTCGGAACTATGAATTTTTTATACTCCTCCCATTTTTTCATATCAGCCATTTCGCTGAGGTCAACTCTGAGAACGTCCTGTCTTGGAATCGTTCTGTTAAAGAGTGTTTTAGCTCCCGCAAGACATGCGACAGTTCCGGCAGAAGCTATTCCCGCAAGAGTTATTCCTATAGCTTTTATCATTGTTATCAGCCCTTTCAATTGCATTTTGACCTTAAGTCAGTTTATGGCTTATGATATTCTGACTGTTGTTCTGTATAATAACGGCTGTATTACGGAGAATATAATAATATTGTTATGTATTTTCTGACTGTCGGTCAGTTTTTACTGTCTTTATTATACAATATTTCTGACTGTCGGTCAATATATTTTTTTTACAAACTTCTATTGATTTTTTTATGCATTTATGTTATAATAACACATAATTTCAAAAAATCGTCGTCAGGAGGCTTATTATATATGAATGAAAGTAAAATAGATATTATTCTTAATTCTGCTGAACAGCTTATGTGCAACAATAAGGATATTACTGTTGATATGATTGCAAAAAATGCGGGAATCGCAAAAGGAAGCATATACTATTATTTCAAAAGCAAAGATGAAATTATTGATGCTTTAATTGAACGTTCCTATTCTTCCGCAATAAGAGAATATTTCAACAGTATCAAAAAATCCACAACAACTTTTGAAAAAATAAAAACCCTCTTTCGCTCTGTTCTGAAAGAGGAATTCTGGGACAAAAGAAAAAATATAATACTTTCACTTCACCTTAAAGATGATATTGTAATACATCACAAAATGATGATAACGGCTGTAAAGGTCTTGTCTCCTTTGCTTACGGCACTTCTTGCAGAGGGCAAATCTGACGGTTCTATCAGCACGGAAGCTCCGAAAGAAAGTGCTGAAATGATTGTTGCAATGCTTACATTTCTTCTTGACAACAATTTTTTCCCTTCAGATAAAGAGAGCATAGAAAGAAAACTGAAACTGTATGCAAAAGTTCTTGAAACCTGTTTTGAAACTCCAAAGGGCAGTTTTGATTTTCTGTTTACTCCTCCTGAAAAGTAAAAAGGACGACGGTCTGTCGTCCTTTTATTTTTTAATCATTACTACAACAGCGTTCCTCAAATTCATATATCAAAGTCAGAAGTCTTGAACGCTCTTTCAAAGGAAGTCCCTTTATAATTCTTGTAATTTCTTTTGAAATTTCGTCAAATTCTGATTTCTGGTCATCGCTGTGAATATTGACCGTTCCGCTTGAATTTGTCCCTATTGCACCTATATTTGAATTTAATATACTGTTTGAATTTTCCTTCCCGTAAAAGAGATAATCAATAGATACATCGAAATACTGTGCAATTGCATAGATATGTTCTACTTTAGGGCTTGTCCCCTTATTTATCCAGTCGCTTACCGTATTGGGCTTTACTCCGACAGATTTTGCGAGGTCAGCCTGTGAACATTTTTTTTCCTTAAGAAGATATGCAATTCTTTGGTTAAAATTCACAAAAATTCACTCCTTATTCGTTAAATCGGTATTTTCCTGTTGACATATTCGTTATTCAGGTATACAATGTAAATAAAGGCAATATTTTGTCGTATTCCTTTTTCAATCATTATATCATAAAAAAAAATAAAAGTAAACAGAAAGGACTGAGTTTTATGAGTTTTAATCCTGAATCACCGCTGATTCTTAAAAAATTCATTCTGCTTAATATTGACGACTGCAATGTATTTAAACTCTGTGATTCCGAAAACAACTGTATATTTACCGGAAAAATTTCCGAATTTTTCGACATCTGCCTTGAAAATCCGCAGTACTGCAGATATCTTAACTGGTATGTTGCATACTTTTCATCGGATACGCTTTGCATTTCTGAAAAAACAACTGAAAGGAGTTACAGCTATGAACGAATATGATGTAGCAGTTCTGCTTATTACATATGCTGAAAAGTGTGCAAAATCCTGCAACAGAAAACATCTTCAGCAGACTGTAAGAGAACTTAAGAAAAAACTTAATGACAGCGAAATACGCAGACTGCATCTTTCTGATGAAACAACATTCAGGCTCTCTGAAAAAATATAAGGCGGTATAAAAACCGCCTTTGAAAAATTGCTGTAATCAATAGCCTTTTTTCTTGATTTTCTTCTGAAATTTTGCATCTATTTTTGCAAGCCTTTTTTTCTCCTTCGCCGATTTCATCATTTCAAGCTTTGAAAGAGGTTTTTCGGGCTTTGGTTCGGGAGCAGGTTCAGAAGATGATGCTGTTGTCTGGGAACTGCTGTTTGCATTGTTTCCAAGAAGATTGTCGAGTTTCTGCTTGTATATTGAATTTCCGGAATCACCTGTTGAAACCGATGATGACATCTGCGAATAGTAATATGATGATGAAGATGTTCCGGAATTTATTATATTCTTGCTTTTCTGATGATACGGTGACTGATACTGTTCATTATTTGCACTTGTATAGCCTGATGAAAAGCTATTATACTGTGAAACTCCGGTATCATATGTATTATTATAATAACTGCCCTGTTCCGGAGTTGAACTACCTGTTCCGGAATTAAGAGATGAAACGGGAGCCTTATTCAAAGCCTTTGGTTTTGGAATCCTTTCGGGCTTATTCGGGTCATACATTTCAAATTCTATATTTCCGTCCCTTACGATATTGCTTTTTTCGCTTTTGATTTCCGGTTCATAGAAAGGGTTATCCTCATCAGCCGTAACATTTGTTACATAGTCAACAGATGATGAATTTGCTTTTTCAAATCCGAAATCATCGGAGCTGTTGCCTGAACCAGCTGTTTCAACTTTAAATTTTTCAGGAGCGGAAAAAACACTGTTGCTTTTCGGAGTTTCTTCCATTTCAAAGCCGAAATCATTAAAATCCGAAGAACTTTCTGAATCATTAACCGGAGGCACAGCGGGGGGCGGAGTAAAATTATTTACTGACTGCTGAACCGGCTGAGGCTGTGGAAATCTGCTGTTAGGCATAAGCACTCCGAGCTTAATAGTACCGCTTTTTGATACAGCTATTTCACAGTTGCAGTTTTCGCTGTCCATACGGAAAATAATGTTTCTGCATTCTTCGCAGGGGAGAACTACTTCGCCGTTTCTGAACATAACAGTCATCATTTTTGCAATGCGTCTTTCGCCGTCAGTCATCATAGATACAATGGCATTATATTCGGGACAGGTATTCTTTACAACACCGTTTTCCAAAGCTGTGCCGGTAAGTCCGGAATATACCCGTCCGCTTGCGGTAACAAGAACACAAACTGATGAATTTTCAGATACAGAATAGTTTCCGCCGGCTGTTCTGAGATTTTCAATAATACCCACAGCGGTATTATACATTTCCTGCAAATCCATTTAGCTTTACTTCCTTTCAAAATAAGATTAACATAAAACTGGTCAAAAGGCGGACTTTCCGCCCGCCTGATTGTGTCTGAAATTATCTGGCAGTCTGCTGAAGTCTGTTATAGAAACAAGGTCTGTCTTTTCCGCCTGCCTTTGCGTTGAACATTGCTATATCAATACACTTGAATATATCTTCTGAAGTGCGTCCGTCCATAGGGAAGAATGCGACTCCGTAACTCATTGTAAGATGGAACAATGCACCGTTTATTGCAACCGGTTCAGAAATAATGCTTCTGAGTCTGTTTATATAGTCATTTACTTCGAGGTCAGAATAATTTCCCTTGAGGATTACTGCAAATTCGTCACCGCCTATTCTTCCGGCAAAATCCCTTTCACCGCAGAAACTGCGGAATCTTTCGGCGAATGTGCAGAGCATAGCATCACCGGCATTATGTCCGTGAGTATCGTTTATTTTCTTGAAGTCGTCTATATCGGCATATATGACAGCAAACATTGTATCATTTGCGATATTTTCCTCAAGCTTGTCGATAAAAAGCTGTCTGTTCGGCATATTTGTGAGAACGTCATAATAAGCAAGATAAGTAAGTTTTTCGTCCTTGTCTTTCATAACTCTGTTGGCTTCGACAATCTGGTTATAGCTTTCAGTAAGTTCGGCATGCATTTTTCTTGTCTTGCTTGAGAATATGTAGATAATTGAGATTGTAATTACTGTGCAGACAGGAATTACAAGTCCCGGAAGCGGTTCCATATTTTTTGTTCTGATAATCTGCATAGCAACAGGCAGAATTGAAAGAAGATTGATAATTACGCCTGCAATAAATCCCTTTTTGCGTGAGAGTATTACAAGCAGAGTGGATATAATAACCTGAAGCTGTGCAAATACACCGTTAAACTGGGAATTTCCGCTTTTTGTAAGTTTTGTCTGTATTCCGGTTATTGCTATAAATACAATTAAACCAATAATAAGATATACAATCTGTGACGTTTTATTTGATTTTGATTCCATTTTTTTAAATCTCCTTATTGCTGTTCTTCTTCCTCACGCTGTTGTCTGAGCATAGCCTGTTTGGCTTTCATTTTTTTAATTCTTGCAGCGTGTTCAGCCTTACGCATAGCAGCACGGCTGTTGTTCACCTGAATCTGATTTCTTATAGCTGAAAGATTTTCATCTATAAGCTCCTTGTCAAACACGCATGAAAAAGAAATATCGTCCTGAGTACCGTATTTTGTTCTTTTGGTCAGATTTCTCAATACTATTTCCTTAAATTCACTAATATCATTAAACTGACCTGCAATAATTGTATGATAATCGAGAAAATCCTCTGCACTTCCGAATGACGTATAAAGTCCGTCTGTTGAAACGAACATAGCAAGCGGTTTGTTGAAGGTATAAAAAAGATTAAACATATCTATTGCGTTTGAGTTGCACATTGACGCTGTCAGGTTTGCAGGATTTTCGTCACCGTCAATAGGCATTCCCGTTTCGCAGTCGTCCTCCAGAACGACAAGGCTTCCGTCGCCTATCTGTATTCCAAAACTGAAATTTTCTCCCATTACCACGGCAATAAGAGTAGTTCCATATATGGACTCCATTTTTATGGCTTTAAATTCATCATTGGTAAAATTTTTCTTTTCGTCATCGGTTACAGGGTTGTTGCGGTGATACCAGCTTACCTCTTTATTCCAGTATGAAATAATATATTTCTGAATTTTTTTGATAACTTTTTTCGGATTTTTTACAAAGCTTTTTTCAAATTCATCGGCATTATGATAGAAATTGTCTATTGTTTTGAGTGTTACCTTTACCGCAAGCTTTGAACCCACATCACTTCTGAAATGCTTTTTGCTTCCGTGTCCGTCGGCGACAACAGCAACAGCATATTTTTCATGTGCTTTAAAGTCTGACCAGTCCTGACAAACTTTCCCGCTTTGAATATGGCTTTCTCCCTGTACGGTATAATTAAACCCGTCAAACATTTCTGCACCCCCCTTTCTGAAACAAGCGAATCATATATAGATTACCAGCCTGAATCAAAAGGAATATCCTTGGGATAATCTTCTGAATTGACGATTTCCTGAATCTGTTCGCCGAGCTGTTTCTGCTTGCTTTCTGAAACGTCCTCAAAGCTTATTTCGCCGGTTGTATCATCAGAAAGAGTCATGCTCTTGCTTCCTATCTGTGAAGAAGTTACGGCAATTTTCTTTATAAGCTGTGCAAGCTGACCGCCGGAATATGCGTGTACAACGGTATCGGAAGTACCTGTGAATTCAGCAAGCATATCATCGTTGGCTTCTTTTCCGATTCCGAGGGCAACCTTAAGACCGTGCTTATACCAGCTGTTTTCATTTAATTTTTTAAGACCTCTTTTATAGTCATCAGACGGATAGCCGTCAGTCATAAGGAATATTACAGGTGCAAATGAAAGTGACGGAGAACTTAAAAAGCTGTTTCTTGAAAGTCTTATTGCGAGTTCTTCAAAAGCAGCACCCATATTTGTAATTCCGGCAGGAGAAAGTCTGCTCCATTCAAATTCTTCAATTGAAATAGGTTCGGGATACATCCAGGCGAGATGTGTTGCAAAAGTGAGGACTGCAACTTTAACATCGGTATCAGCTTCGCCTACACGTCTGATTTCGGGCATAAGTTCTTCCATAGCCGTATTAAGTTCGCCCATTTTTGTGCCTTTCATACTTCCTGAAGTATCTATGAGAAAGAATATTACAAGACTTTTTCTTGAAACTCCCATAGCATTCAGCGGGTCGTCATCGAAATCGAGTGATTTTTCAAATTCATCGTTCATACTAAAACTCCTTTTCTGTATAAGATATAATATTTTTTAAATTATATATGTGCGGTTACTCCGCCGAAGTCGATAGAAAGTCCCTGCCAGATAGGGAATCCTCTGCCGGATTCAATTTTATAGATTTTTCCGTCAGGCATTTTGACATTCCAGGTATTTCCGGAAAGGTTTTTTATACCCATCATACCCTTTTTGAGTTTATTTTCAACGACTTCTCCGGTAATGGTATGAAAATCATCAGAACCGGCAACAGTTTCGCATGCAAAGAATTTTTTTCCGATATAAACAGGTGTTCTGTAATTGCAGTTGCTGAAGGCAAGAGTCGGAAATTCCGTTCCGCATTTCTGACATTTATATGCACTGTTATCCTGATTTGAGGCGAATGAAGATGCGAATGTAGTTCTTCCGCACTGGCATGATATTATTTCATTTCTGAGTCTTATAAAAAGCTTCTGCCACTGGTTTTCAATAATACGCTTGCTTGGTTCATTTATACCGACCGTGAAAGTATATGTAAAGGCTTTTCTGATATATTCGGGATATATTCCCCAGAATTTTATAACATTGTCGTGAATGCCTCTTACAGGTCTGTTTGTATTGTTGTTAGGGTCAAAAACAAATACAGTTTCCTTTCCGTAATGTTTAAGCTCAGATTTTTCGGTAAGGCATATATCTTTTATAACCTTTTCGCCCTCCATAGGGTCACCTCTGAAAAGGAGCTTGAAAAGGACTACTGCAAGCGAATACTTGTCGGTCTGCACATCAGGCTTTGCAACGCCTCTTACGATTTCGGGAGCCATATATCCTGGTTTTCCGCCTATTCCGAAGTTATAGCCGTCCGGAGCGATATTGTCGCAGTCGCAGACCATTACATCACCGGTTTCAACGTTTATGAAAAATCCGCCGTCATTCAAATCCTGATAGCTTTTTCCGGCTCTGTGGAGCTGTCTGAAAGCATTTACAATATTGATTACAGCAGTTATCAGTGCAAACAGGCTTCTGAACTGCACTCTGATTTTTTTTGCTCTGCCTGTGAGGGGGTCGACATCGAGCTTATACATATTAAGTATATCGACAAATGAATCGTATCCCTCCGGTCTCAAATCCATAAGGTAGCCGAAACCGTCATTGTCAGGCATAGGTTTTGTGAGGTATTTAGGCCATAGAAATTTATCACTCGGAGCTCCGTCATTGATATTTCTTTCAATATTTTTTCTGAAAGCCTGCGGATTTTTAATTTTATTGACATCATACCATTTGAGTGCATAATTTACTCCGCCGAAATCGACAAGATAAACTATACCCTGTCCACCGCTTCCGAGTACCTTAAGCACCTTGGCACTTCCTCCGTACTCCATTTCTATGCTCTGACCTGCATTGAGTTCTAACATTATATAATTCTCCTTCCATAGAATTTTTATTGACTTGCTTTTTGAACCTCTCATTACTAAAGTGACGAGATTCCTACTTCATAGACTTCGTAACCTCTGTCTCCATAGGCTTAAATTCGGATTGTTCCAACCCTACATATATAAATAAATATAATCAGTAGCTTTTTTTGACCGTTGTAAAATTCAGCCCTGAATTTGC
>JAEDMB010000042.1 GCA_016303235.1 Oscillospiraceae bacterium | reverse complement strand
GTTGCCATTGTAGCAGCCGTACGGTCAGTATCAACACCCTTTCCGGCAGCCTCACAGCCTATAAGCTTTACATCTTTATCATTTATGAAGTTATAGAACATTCCCATAGCGTTACTGCCTCCGCCTACACATGCTAATACTGCTGACGGAAGTCTGCCTTCTTTTTCGAGTATCTGTTCTCTTGCCTCTTTACTGATTACGCTCTGGAAATCCCTTACAATCATCGGGAACGGGTGAGGTCCCATTACTGAACCAAGCACATAATGAGTGTCATTTACTCTTGATACCCATTCACGCATAGTTTCATTTACGGCATCTTTAAGAGTCTGTGTTCCGCTTGTTACAGCGTGAACCTTTGCTCCGAGAAGTTCCATTCTGTAAACGTTCAGACGCTGGCGGTCAGTATCTTCTTTTCCCATAAAGATTTCACATTCCATTCCGAGAAGTGCTGCCGCTGTGGCAGTTGCAACACCGTGCTGACCTGCTCCCGTTTCGGCGATTACTCTTGTTTTGCCCATTTTCTTCGCCATAAGAACCTGACCGAGAACATTGTTTATTTTATGCGAACCCGTATGGTTCAAATCTTCACGCTTGAGATATATTTTTGCTCCGCCGAGGTCTTTTGTCATTTTTTCAGCATAATACAATAATGACGGTCTGCCTGCATATTCTCTCAAAAGTGTATTAAGTTCATCATTGAATGATTTGTCGTTTTTGTAAAATTCATAACATTCCTCAAGATGATGAATTTCATTCATAAGTGTTTCCGGAATATACTGTCCTCCATGTATTCCGTATCTTCCTTTTTCTGACATTACAAAATTCCTCCGTTATTTCTTACAGCCTTTACAAGCTGTATCATTTTATCCCTGTCTTTTAATCCGTCCGTTTCAGCTCCGGAGCTTACATCTATACAATACGGATTAAGCTTTACCGCATCGGATATATTATCGGGGTTTACTCCGCCTGCTAAAAATATTCTATGATTTTTTTCTATGAGATTCCAGTCGAAACGCTCTCCCGTACCGCCTTTTCCGTTGTCAAGAAGTATAAAATCTGAAATATATTCCGCTGATTTCAGAATATCTTCGGTATTTTTTACGGATACAGCCTTTATTATCGGAGTATCACCCGTAAGCTTTCTTAATTCTGATATATATGTGTTATCTTCGTTTCCGTGTAGCTGTATTATATCTATGATTTTATTTCTGACAAGCTCCGCAATAAGATTTTTATTTTGATTAACGAATACTCCCACGGATTTTATTTCGGGATTCAGATTTTTTTTAAGTTCAAAAGCCTTTTCGGGAGTAACCTTTCTTCTGCTTTCGGCAAATACAAATCCGATATAATCGGGCTTTGCGGTATTTGCATATTCTATATCCTGATTTCTGAAAAGTCCGCATATTTTTATTTTCATAGATTAATTACCCTTAAATCTTTCAAGAAGTTCAGACGGGTTTTCACTTCTCATAAAAGCCTCGCCGATTAATACCGCATCGGCATTGATATTCTTCATTTTCTGAATATCTTCAGCAGTATGGATTCCGCTTTCCGATACAAATATTTTATCGCTCGGAACGTATTTTCTTAAATTTTCGCTTGTAGCGGTATCAACCCTGAAAGTTTTCAAATCACGGTTATTTACTCCGATTATTTCCGCACCGACTGACAAAGCCGTTTCGATTTCGTATTCGTTATGAGTTTCAACAAGTGCGGAAAGTCCGAGAGAATGAGCGATTCCGAGATATTCGCTTAACTGTGATTTTTCCAGTATACTGCATATCAGAAGTATTGCGGAAGCTCCGAGTGTTTTCGCCTTGTAAATCATATATTCATCAATTGTAAAGTCCTTGCGTAAAAGAGGAGTTTTTACTGTCTGATGAATTTCGGAAATATATTTATTACTGCCTTTGAAAAATTCGGGTTCAGTGAGAACTGATATTGCATCAGCACCCATTTCCTCATATTTTCGGGCGATTTCAAGATACGGGAATTTTTCGGATATTATTCCCTTTGACGGTGAACCCTTTTTCACTTCGCATATAAATGACAATCCCGATTTTTCAAGAGCCTTTCTGAATGGAAATTCCGTATCAGACGGCATATTTTCCGCCTGTCGTCTTACTTCGCTGAAAGGAATATCCTTTTTTGCAGATTCAAGGCGTATTCTTGTTGATTCCGTTATATCGTCAAGTATCATCTTAATCCTCCTGTGTGGCTTTTATAAAGCTTTCAAGCTTTTCAAGAGCCTTTCCGCTGTCGATAGATGATTCAACTATTTTTCTGCTTACGTGCATATCGGTTTCGGGGTGAACTATGTGATATGCAAACATACTGTTAAGCACTACCGCATCACGCTTTGCACCCTTTTCCTCACCGCTTAAAATACTTCTTGTTATTCTGGCATTTTCCTCCGGAGTACCGCCTGTAAGTTCGGATTTTTTACATCTTCTGAAGCCGTAATGTTCCGGATTTATTACATATTTTCTCATTTTCTCCTCTTTAAATTCGCATATTGCAGTTTCGGAAGAAAGTGAGATTTCATCAAGACAATCTCTGCCGTATACTACCATTCCACGCTTTACACCGAGATTATTAAGAACTTTTGCCATAGGTTCAAGCAAATCTTCCCTGTATACTCCGAGTAACTGATATTCCGGAAATGCCGGATTTGATAAAGGGCCTGCAAGATTGAAGATTGTTTTAAAGCCGAGTTCTTTTCTGACTCCGCCTACATACTTCATTGCGGAATGATATTTCTGTGCAAAGAGAAAGCATATTCCGAGTTCATCAAGAATTTTACTGCTTTTTTCCGGAGAAATATCAAGTCTGACTCCGAGAGCCTCCAGAACGTCTGCTGCTCCGCATTTGCTTGACGCAGCTCTGTTGCCGTGCTTTGCAACACTTACTCCCGCTCCGCTGAGTACAAATGATGATGTTGTTGATATATTAAAGCTGTCCGATTTGTCTCCGCCTGTTCCGACTATTTCAAGCACTTCACATTTATGCTCCGGCTTTTCGCAGTACTTACGCATAATATTTGTAAGTGCAGTAGTTTCTTCAATAGTTTCTCCCTTTATTGCAAGTGCTGTGAGAAATGCACTTTTTTCTACATCATTAGTCTTTCCGCTCATAATTTCATCAAAAATCTTTTCAGCGGTTTCAAGTGAAAGATTTTTTCCGTTTACAAGTTCGGCTATACCTTCTTTAATCATTTTAAATACCTCCGGTTATTTCAGAAAATTAACAAGCAGTTCCCTGCCCTGCGGTGTCATTATTGATTCGGGGTGAAACTGTACTCCCCATACCTTATATTCTTTATGTGCAACTGCCATTATTTCGCCGTCAGAGGATTCGGCAGTTACTTCGAGACATTCGGGGAGCTTTTCCCTTAATGCCGAAAGTGAATGGTATCTTGCCCCCTGCATTGTATCATCAAGACCTGCAAACATAGAGTGATTTTTATTGATTTTAATTATTTCGGGCTTGCCGTGTACAAGCTTTTTCGCATATGAAACAGTTCCGCCGAATGCCTCAACAATTGACTGATGTCCGAGACATACTCCGAATATCGGATACTTTCCGGAAAGAGCTTTTATAATTTCAATGCAGTTTCCCGCCTCGGAAGGCTTTCCGGGACCGGGGGAAATTACTATATGCGAGGGGTTAAGCTTTTCGATTTCCTCCGGAGTCATATCATTGTTTCTGATTACTTTTATATCTTCGTTTATACTTCCTATAAGCTGATAGAGATTATATGAAAAGCTGTCGAAATTGTCAATCAAAAGAATCATGCCTCAATTCCTCCCTCTGCAAGCTTTACGGCATTTACTACTGCCTGAGCCTTGTTAATACATTCCTGATATTCATTTTCGGGTATGCTGTCTGCTACGATTCCCGCACCGCTCCTGATGAAAAGCTTGCCCTGTTTCTTAAATGCAAGGCGGATTGCTATACATACATCAAGATTTCCCGTAAAATCAAGATAGCCAATTGCTCCCCCGTAAATTCCACGCTTATTGTTTTCGAGTTCGTTAATAATCTCACAAGCTCTGATTTTCGGAGCTCCCGAAAGAGTTCCTGCCGGAAGTATTGATTCAACTGCGTCCATAGCAGTTCTGCCGTCTGCAATTTCTCCTCTTACTGATGAACCTATATGCATTACTTTTGAAAAACGCTGGATTTCCATATAGCTTTCAACACTTACACTTCCGAATCTGCTGATTTTTCCTATATCGTTTCTGCCGAGGTCAACAAGCATATTGTGTTCGGCACGTTCCTTTTCATCTGCAAGAAGTTCAGATTCAAGGCGTTTATCATCTTCATCTGTAAGACCTCTCGGACGTGTTCCGGCAAGAGGATATGTGTGAAGTATTCCGTTTTCAAGTCTCACAAGAGTTTCGGGCGATGAACCTGCTATTTCAATATCATCGCTTGCAAAATAAAACATATACGGCGAGGGGTTTTCGGTTCGGAGTACCCTGTATACGTCAAATATACTTCCCTCAACATCAGCCTCAAGACGGTTTGACAGTACAACCTGAAATATATCGCCCTCATATATATAATCCTTTGCTTTTTTTACCATATTGCAGTACTGTTCCTTAGTGAAAAGCGGACGGATTTCAGATTTAAGTTTCAAAGGCTCTGATTTCTTAGGGAGTCCGTTGAGAATCAGATTTGCAGTAATTTCAAGTTCCTGACAGCCTTTCTTGTAATTTTCCTCTATATCGTCGGTTTTTATATTTACTATTACTATGATTTTCTGACGCTGACTGTCAAATGCAATAACCTTATCGAAAAGCATTAAATCAACATCTTTGAAATTTTCGTTATCCTCCGCATCAAGATTCAAAGACGGCTCTGCATATTTTATATAATCATATGAAAAGTATCCGGCAAGACCTCCTGTAAATGTAGGATAATCCGAAAGCTTAGGACTTTTATATTCTTTTAAAATATTCTCGATATATGTCTTTGGATTGGCATTTTCATAAAATTCCGTATTGCCGTCCTTATCCTTGATTTGAAGAAATCCGTTTGTACATGTTACTTCAAGAATAGGGTCATAGCCTAAAAATGTATATCTGCCCCATCTCTTTGTATTGTCAACACTTTCAAGAATAAAACAGTGGTGGCTTGCATTGCGGAGTCCGGACATTAACTGTATCGGTGTTTTCATATCCGAATACATTTCCGCCTTTATCGGAATTACTTTATAGTCTCCCGATTCCGCAATTTTTTTCACATCTTCAAGCGAAGTTGTTATAACTGTTTCCTGCATAAAAAACACTCTCCTTTATAAAATCCTGACGGCAACAAAAAAAGCCCCGACAAGATTTTAATTAAAAAAATCTCGTCAAGGACTAATACTTTCATATCAGCGGTGCCACCTTGATTTACAGAAAAATTTCTGTACGCTTTTTACGGAATACCAGCATATTCCTGACAACTGACGTATGCCTTCACGTCATGGAATACTCAGTATTTTTCTGAAAAAAAATACCTTTGACCATGCCCTCAGCGACCCATTTAACAATCCGTTACTTATTCCGGTTCTCAGCATTCCGGATTCTCTGTAAAGCCCTGCAATTGTTTTTACTCTCGCATCAACGGTTTATTTAATTCTTGTTTATTATATACCTAAAAACCAGATTTGTCAACAGTTTTTCTATATTTTTTTTATTTAACTTGATTTTTCTCTTGACAAAATGATATTTATATGATATCATTTTAATATCAAATCGAAAAGGAGTCTTATTTATGAAAGAAAAAATTCTCGAAAACAAAAAACATGGCATGTCTGCTATGATTATTATCACCCTGCTGTATATGCTGTCAGTTTTGGCAGTAATTATCGGTGCTTCATATTTTCCCTTGCTCACAGTAATCGGAATTATATGGCTTTGTATCGGCTGGATTCCATATTTAGGACTGAAAGTCCTCAAGCCTCAGGAAGCTATGGTTTTAACTCTTTTCGGAAAATACATAGGCACTATAAAGGGAGACGGCTTTTATTATGTAAATCCTTTTTGCGTTGCCGTAAATCCTGCATCAAACACAAAGCTTAGTCAGAGCGGTGATGTTGCCGGTTCTGTCGTCGGAAATAATAACGCAAATCAGAATACTATGCCAAGCAAAAAAATTTCCCTGAAAATTATGACTCTTAACAACAACCGTCAGAAAATAAATGACTGTCTCGGAAATCCCGTTGAAATCGGCATTGCTGTTATGTGGAAAGTAGTTGATACTTCAAAAGCAGTGTTCAATGTCGATAATTATAAGGAATATCTCTCGCTCCAGTGCGATACTGCATTGAGAAATATTGTAAGAGTTTATCCTTATGATATTGCTCCTAATGTTGATACAACCGGTGACGGAATAGCTGATGAGGGAAGTTTAAGAGGTTCAAGCGAAATAGTAGCAAACCGTATCAAAGATGAAATTCAGCTCAAAGTTGCTGAGGCAGGCATTGAAATAGTTGAGGCAAGAATTACATATCTTGCATATGCTCCGGAAATAGCTGTTGCTATGCTTCAGAGACAGCAGGCATCTGCAATAATAGACGCAAGAAAAATGATTGTTGACGGTGCAGTCGGTATGGTCGAAATGGCTCTCGAAAGGCTGAGCGAAAATAATGTTGTTGAACTTGATGACGAAAGAAAGGCTTCTATGGTTTCAAATCTGCTTGTAGTCCTCTGCGGAAATCATGATGCCCAGCCTGTTGTAAATTCGGGAAGTTTATATTAATGGCTGATAAGAAAAAACAAATACCGCTCCGCCTTTCTGAAAAGCTTTACAATGCTGTTGCATCATGGGCAGAGGACGATTTCCGTTCCGTCAACGGACAGATTGAATATCTTTTGACAGAATGTGTTAAACAGCGTAAGAAAAACGGGAAATATGTTCCTGATGAATTTGATGTTCCGCCGGATTTGAATATAAATCATAATCCGGAAAAGCCATAAAAAAAATAACGGGCGACCAATGGTCGCCCGAATCAGTAAATTATTCTGTTATAATCAGATTTTCTTTTTCTGAAATACCATTCTCAATATGAAAGGAATTAATAACCGGATTATTTGAATCCATAAGCGAAAGAATTATATAGCTTGCTTTACTGTCATAAGCAAGCCTTTTATCTTCTTCGGACGGACGGGAGGGAGATTCGGGGTGTGAATGCCAGTTTCCGAGAGGTATCCAGCCATTCGCACGCATATCCTTTACAGCTGAAAGCTGTTCCCTTGGGTCAAGAGAAAAATGTTCATTTGAATGGTCTGTATTGGTAAGAAGATATACTTTATGAATAATTTTATCGTTGCCGTCTGACGTTCCGGCAATAAGACCGCACGCCTCGTTGGGAAGTTCCTTTTCAGCGTGGGCAAGTATCTTTTCATAGTCTGCTTTTGACAGTTTTATCATAGCACAGCACCGTCACATTCTGCCTGCTCATAATCAATAAGCTTTGTAATTGAAGGATTTTTACCGCATACAGGACAGTTTTCCGTATGTGACGGAAGTTTTACCTTGCGGAATTCCATTTTCAGAGCATCATATGTAAGCAACCAGCCGGTCAGAAGTTCTCCGACACCGACAATATATTTTACAGCCTCCATAGCCTGCAAACTTCCGATAACACCGCCCATAGCTCCTATAACACCCGCCTGCTTACAGGTAGGTACAGCATCTTTCGGAGGCGGATTTTTAAACACACAACGATAGCAAGGAGATTTTCCGGGGACATAAGTCATCAGCTGTCCCTGAAATCTGATTATTCCGGCATGAGAGAAAGGCTTTTTCGCCATAACACAGGCATCATTAATAAGAAACTTTGCCGGAAAATTGTCAGTTCCGTCAATTATGAAATCATAATCTCTGATTAAATCCATTATGTTTTCGCTTGTTACAAATGTATGATAAGTATTCACTTTGACATCGGGATTCATAGCCTCCATAGTTTCCTTTGCAGACTGTACTTTTGCTTTTCCTACGTCTTTAGTAGCGTGAATAATCTGTCTCTGAAGATTGGAAAGGTCTACTTCATCTGCATCTGCAATTCCGATAGTTCCCACTCCTGCCGCTGCAAGATACATAGCTACCGGAGCTCCGAGACCACCTGCACCAATAATCAATACTTTTGCATTTAAAAGCTTTTTCTGTCCCTTAACGCCGACTTCTTTAAGAATAATATGCCTTGAATAGCGTTCAAGCTGTTCATTTGTAAATGCCATTACTGACCGCCTCCCATAAAGTAAAGAAATTCTACTGTGTCACCGTCTTTAAGAACAGTGCTTTTAAATGAACCGCTTTCTACAAATTCATCATTGATAGTTACTGTTACATACTGAGGTGTTTCTACATTTTCATTGACAATAAGCTGTTCAACGGTAAGACCGTCTGAAACTTCTTTTTTTACGCCTGCAACTGTAATATTCATAAATTTATTTCTCCTTTTTAATAATATTATAAAAGTGAATTAATTATATCAGTAATTTCGGATTTTCCGACAGAACCTCTGAGACGTGACTGCTCTTTGCCGTCTTTGAAAAAAATCAGAGTCGGAGTAGCCTGCACATCATACTGCAAGGCAATTTCACTGTCAAAACTGACATTAACCTTTACAAGCTTTAATTTCTCCGGATAATCTTTTTCAGTCTCTGAAAGAACCGGAGATATTTTCTTGCAGGGAATACAACTGTCAGAATAAAAATCAACAAGTACAATTCCGTCTGCTTTCAGAACTTCTTCCGAAAAATTTTCACTGTTTACACGGACTGCCATTTAATCACCGACCTTTTTTACAATCAGCTGATATGTTCCGTCATTATTATCAATCAGCTTTAAAATCTGATGGCCTTCTTCTTTAATACTGCGTGGTACATTCTGTACCGGTTCACCGTCATTAAGGCGTATTGATAAAATCTGACCGTCATCAAGTTCCTCGAGAGCAACTTTTGCCTTGACAAAAGTTACAGGGCAGACCACATCTGTAATATCTACATTGTCATCAATTTTAAAATCACTCATTGTAAGCCTCCGTTATTTCTTTTATAAATTTTTCTTTTCCTATGCGGTCTATGGTAAATCTGAAACGTTCTCCGGCTTTTGCATTATTTTCAAAAAACTTAACAGCAGTATCACAGACTCTGAGGAGCTTTTCCTTGTCTGAAATGAATGGTATCACTGTTTCACCCTTTTGAATGGAATTTCCGAAAAGACCGCCGAAAGATACGATATATCCGTATACAGTATCCCATGATTCTGCCGGACAGGATTTTACACATCTTCCGCAGTAATTGCATTTATCTTTATCAACGGAAACAATTCCGTCCGAAATTGAAATTGCCCCCTGTCTGCAAGCCTTTTCACATACACCGCATTTAATACATTCATTTTCCTTCCAGCTTACCTGAATACCACCCTTTATTCCGAGGTCGTTTTCCTCTGCTTTAAGACAGTTATTCTGACAGCCGGTAATTCCGAATTTGAATTTGTGAGGAAGTTCTCTTGCAAAATAGCGTTCGTCCAGTTCCTTGGCTAAAGCGTATGTATCAATACAGCCACTGGGACAGATTGCCTTTCCCTGACATGCTGTTACGGTGCGGACTCTCGGACCGCATACCCCCGGTTCAACGCCACCCTCTTTAAGAGCCTTTTTCACATCATCAATCTGTTCAAGCTTTATAAAAGGAATTTCAACGCTCTGACGTGAAGTCAGATGCACATGACCGTCACCGAATTTTTCCGCAACTTCCGCAATTTTTGAAAGCTGTACTGCTGTGAGATTGCCTCCCACAACACGAAGTCTCAGTGAAAAGCAGTTTTTCTGTTTCTGTCGCATAAAACCGCCCTTTTTCAGTGTAGCGTAATCTACTGCCATATCATTTTACCTCCTTTATTTTTTCTGTTGCCTGTGAAAAATCTTCTATTAAATCTGAAATATCTTCAATGCCTACACTGATACGGATAGTATCATCATATACACCGGCATTTCGTTTCTGTTCTTCGGAGCTGTGCGTATAAATTGTACTTGACGGGTGAATCACAAGAGTTCTGACATCGCCGATATTTGTCGCAATTGTAGCATATTTCAGACTGTTTATGAGCCTGAAAGCCTTTTCCTTACTGCCGGCACGAAGTGTAAGGATAGCTCCGCCCTTTCCTCCGAACTGTTTCTGCACAAGTTCATAATAGGGACTTGTTTTTAATGCCGGATAGTTTACGGAAACACCGTCTGTACTTTCAAAAAATTCTGCAAGCTTTAAAGCATTTCCGCAAAGCCTTTCCATACGCAGACCTAAAGTTTCAATTCCGACTGAATTCATAAAGGCATTCACCGGAGAAAGACAACAGCCGAAATTACGCCAGATACCGTTTCTGAGTTTAGCAAGATACGCAAATTTTCCGTATTTCTGATATGGTTCAAAACTTCTGTAACGTTCTGTTTTCCACTGAAATTTTCCGCTGTCGACAATAACACCGCTTATTGAATTTCCTCCGCCGTTTATATACTTTGAAGAAGAATGTACTACAACATCTGCACCGTAATCAAAGGGATTTATCAAATAAGGCGTTGCTGTTGTGCTGTCAATAATAAGCGGTATGCCGTAACTGTGAACAAGCTGAGAAACTTCATTCAAGTCCACGACATCAAGCTTCGGATTGCCAATCAGTTCCGCAAAAACAACTTTTGTCTTTTTATTTATAAGAGGTTCAACTGTTTCAGCCGTTACACTATTTACAAAATGGGTAGTAATTCCAAAGGCTCTGAAATCTTCAAACAAATCAATAGTACCTCCGAAAAGTCCCGAACCTGCAATTATTTCATCTCCCGATTCAAGAATATTCAGCAGAGACATTGCAACGGCTGACATTCCGGAAGAACATGCAACTGCACCTATTCCCTTTTCAATAGCTGTCATTCTTTTTTCAAAGGAATCAACAGTAGGATTGCTTATTCTTGTATAGGCGAAACCTGATGCCTTCTGATTGAATACTTTTTCAAGCTGTTCAGCTGATTCATGTGAAAATGCACTGACCTGATAAACAGGCATTAATGTGGAACCGGTATATGCATCACCGCTGAAATTCTGATGCAGTAATGCGGTATTAAACTGCATATTATCACCAACTTTCATATCTGTTTTATAAAATGCATGATTAAATTATTCTGGAAATAATATTTTTTCATGAACTGTGCAATGCAGTTTTAATTCATACTATTTCGATGTGGTTTGTATGATATTATAATACACCTCAAAAACAGTTTTGTCAAGGTGTTCAGACACTTTTTGGATATATTCCCATAAATATGCATTAAAACTGCTCTGACAGCATACACATTGCACAAAAACCGCATTTTTAAATATCTTTCCGGACGCTATACTATATTATATCTGTTATATTGTCACGTCAGAAAAAGCATTTTTGAAAACGTTATCACAAAAAATAATAAATATGATATGATTTTTCGGAAAAATAGTTCATAATAATTTTAAATCCGCTGAAATTTTCGTATTTTTTTCGTGACGACGTTTTCACAGATTTGGATTTTTCGGGTAAAAATATGCTTTCAGAGCCTGAAAACAGCTTTGTATAGTTCAAAAAAATATATAAAACTATGATTCTGAGAAAACGTTTTCACATTTTTGTATTGACTTTATACACACTTGAGGATATAATAATAATCACAAGGTAAATCCTACATTTCATACAGAAATAATATGAATATATCAGGGAGGTGACAAACTTGAATGTTACAAGCTTTATAGGCAATACGCCGTTGTTTGAACTTAAAAATATTTGCCGGAATAAAAATATACATATTTATGCAAAGGGCGAATTTATGAATATCAGCGGTTCTGTAAAGGACAGAGCTTCTTTTGCAATGATTTCCGACGGCATAAGGCGGGGGCTTCTGACAAAGGATAAAATAATAATTGATGCAACAAGCGGAAATACCGGCATCGCATATTCAATGACAGGTGCAGTTTTAGGTTACCGTGTCAAGCTTGTAATTCCGGATAATGTAACGCCCGAACGCAAAAAAATTATGAAAGCATACGGTGCTGAAATTATAGAAACAGATTCCCTTGAGGGAATAGACGGTGCATATTATAAATGCCGGCAAATTGTTGCTGAAAATCCCGAAAATTATTTCTATCCCGACCAGTACAGCAATGAACAGAACTGGAAAGCTCATTATTATGGTACAGCAGAGGAAATTATCAGACAGACTCACGGAAAAATTACTCATTTCGTTGCAGGCACGGGAACATCGGGAACATTTATGGGCTGTACAAAAAAATTCAAGGAAATAAATCCGAATATAAAATGCTTTGTTATGACTCCGGATTTGCCGTTTCACGGAATCGAGGGAGTAAAACATTATTCGGCAGTTCTGAAAGGCGGATTTTTTGACGAAAAAATTTCCGACGGAAATATTGAAATTTCTACTGAAACAGCTTACGAAACAGCCCGTCTGCTTGCCCGTAAAGAGGGCTTGCTGGTTGGAATAAGTTCCGGAGCAAATGTCGCATCAGCATTAAAAATAGCAGAAAATGCTCCCGATGATTCCGTTATAGTTACAATATTGTGCGACAGCGGTTGCAGGTATCTTTCGGGTACAGTATGGGGTGATTAGATGATACATATTTCTGAAAAAATTCTTGAAAATATAAAGCTGAATGCAGAAAAAACATATCCCAATGAATGTTGCGGATTTATTTTCGGAAGCATAAAAGACAGTAATAAATATGCAAAGCATATACTTGAGTGTAAAAATTCTTCAGCAGACAGCGAAAAGTATCACAGATTTGTTATAACTCCCGAAAATATGATGAATGCAGAACGCTTTGCACGTTTTACTAAGCTTGATATAATCGGCTTTTATCATTCTCACCCCGACTGCGACGCCGTTCCGTCAGAATACGACCGTTCACACGCACTTCCGGTTTACAGCTATATTATCATATCGGCAGTAAAGGGCAAGGCGGAAGAAATTAAAAGCTGGGAACTTGATAAAAATTCTGATTATAAAAAATTCAGAAACGAAAAAATTACAACCGAAAAGGAGATGTAAAATAATGTCAGTAACAGTTTTAATTCCGACAACTTTAAGACTATTTACTAATCAGCAATCAGAAATCAGACTTGAGGGGGAAACTGTAAGGGAAATTATTTCCGCACTTTCAGACGAATATCCTGAAACAAAAAAAGCTCTTTTTGATGAATCAGGGCAACTGCGTTCATTTGTGAATATTTTTGTAAACTCAGATAATATAAAAAATTTACAGGGATATGATACAACTGTAAAGGATAATGACGAAATTATGCTGATTCCTGCTATTGCAGGAGGTTCGCCGACAGAAAGTATTCTCGGGGACAGAAAAGGCGAAAAGCTTACAAATGATGAAATACAGAGATATTCCCGTCATCTTCTGCTTAAGGAAGTAGGAATAAAGGGACAGAAAAGACTGAAAGCCTCTAAAGTTTTAATAGTAGGCGTAGGAGGGTTAGGCTCTCCGCTTGCACAGTATCTCGCCTCGGCAGGAGTCGGAACTATCGGACTTATTGATTTTGATGAAGTCGAGGAATCAAATCTTCAGAGACAGGTTATCCACGGCACAAGAGATATCGGCAGACCAAAAGTCGCATCGGCAAAGGACAGTATAAAGCAAATAAATCCGCTTGTAAAGGTTGAAACATACAACTATCCTCTGACAGCAGACAACGCTGTTGATATTATAAGCCAGTATGATGTAGTTGCCGATGCCTCGGACAATTACAAGACAAGATACCTTGTAAACGATGCCTGCGTTTTGCTGGGAAAGCCTGATGTATTCGGTGCAATGTATCAGTTTGAAGGACAGATAG